>JAGGZS010000220.1 GCA_021161885.1 bacterium | reverse complement strand
TGTCTAAAATTTGAGTTGGCTTTTATTTTTTATTTGATAAAATGGTTTTAATGTGAAATATAAAATAAAAATTTAGATAAATTTACAGTTTTCTTAAAAAAAAGGGGGCATAATGCGCAAAGATCAATTCGGATTAAACAGAAAATTAACCCGAAGGGAATTCTTGAAAAAAGGGTCTTTCGGATTAGCCGGAGCCGGATTGGCTTTGACAGGCTTGTCAATGTTTGACACACAGCGGGTTTTCGCTAATATGCTTGATGATATTGCCCGGCAAAAAAGCAGAATGTTTTATCGTAAACTCGGCAAAACCGGTTTGATGGTATCTGAAATTATTTTTAACGGCGGTCTGCTTAAAGACCCGTCGGTTTTAGCTTACGCCATTGATCTGGGATTGAATTATGTAGATACTTCAAGAACTTATGGCGACAGCGAAGAATTGGTGGGAAAAATATTAAAATATAAACGCGATAACCTTATTGTAGCTACAAAATGGCGAGTTGAGGAAAAATATAAAGTTCAGGATTTTGTGGATTCACTGAACGAAAGTTTAAAAAGTTTAGGCAGTGATTACATAGATATAATACAGGTTTGGGCGGCAAGACGACAAACACAAATTAATCATGAACCTATGTTTGAAGCTTTTGAAAAACTGAAAAAAGACGGGAAAGTCCGCTTTTTAGGAATATCCAATCATATTAATACTCCGGTAATGAGCAGAGAAATAGTAAAGAACGGACGCTATGATATGATGAATGTTATGTATAATTATCGCAACCATGAAGAAATGGACACTATTATCGGCAATGCTTATAAGAAAAATATGGGGATTATCGGTCAATTGATTACCGACGGTTATGAAAACATTGAAGGTCCTTTTTCAGGAACATTGAGGGGGGCAATTCAATGGGCACTGAACAATAAGCATTTAACTGCTGTTGATATTACAATGAGAAATGTACAGGAAGTTGATGAAATTTTGCAAATACCATCACTTTTAAGGAAATAAACCGGTTTGCCTGAATCCTTAGATGAATTGTTTGTTAAATTAGAAAAAATTTTTAATAAAAAAAAACACCTTTATATTTTTCTGCACGATAATCCTGATCCGGACGCCATAGCCAGCGGCTGGGCATTTCAGTATTTGGTGAAAAAAAAGTTTAATATCAACAGCACTATTGTATACGCAGGTATAATAGCCAGAGCGGAAAACAATGCTATGGTCAAACTGCTTAATATACCCCTTGTCCCTTTTTCTAAAATAAAATGCAGTTCAAGATACTATTACGCCCTTTTGGATACACAGCCTGAGGCTGGCAATAATTCTTTGCCCGATAATATTACTCCTGAAATTGTTATAGACCACCATGCATTAAAAAATAAACTTTCATCGGAGTTTGCGTTAATTAGAACCGGAATAGGGGCCACCGCTACTATCATTTTTGAGCTTATAAGATATGTCAATTTAGAAATATCCGCAAACCTTGCCACTGCAATGTATTATGCTTTAAGCTCGGAAACTAAGGATTTAGGAAGAGAAGCTGGTGAACGGGATATGAAAGCGTATCTTGATTTGTTCCCTAAAACAAATAAGAAAATTTTATCAAAAATAATACATCCCAAAAATTCCCCGGAATTTTTTTATTTTTTAGCTAAAGGATTAAACAACGCTTGTTCGAGAAAACATATCGCCTATTCTCACCTTGGTATAGTTCCTTATCCTGATTATCTGCATCAAATAGCCGATTTATTATTGACTTGTAAAAATATAAGATGGTCTTTATGTACGGGATGGGTCGACAGCACATTATATCTGTCTTTGCGGGCAACCAATTCGCGAGCCAAAGCAGGTGTTCTTGTTCGTAAACTTGTCGGCAAAAAAGGCAAAGCAGGCGGACACGATACCATGGCAGGAGGTAAACTTCAGCTAAATATCGATATAGATGATGTTATGCGCAAACGCATAGAACAAACCGTAACAAACCGGTTTATTCGATACTGCGGCAAGGCACAAAATCAGGTAACCAAGAAGTTTATTGAGTATTAAACTTAGTTTTCTGTTTCCGTGAGGTATCTTTCCGTATCAATAGCCGCTTTGCATCCCATAGCTGCGGCGGTAATAGCCTGTTTGTATATATGGTCGACAACATCACCTGCTGCGAATACACCTTTAATACTGGTATATGTTGTGGGCGTATCAGTTACGATGAAACCAGCTTTATCGAGATTAAGTTTGCCTGCAAAAAGTTTTGTATTGGCAATATGCCCTATTGCTACAAATACGCCGTCGCAGGGGTAGTCGAATATTTTGTTTGTTTTGACGTTTTTTACTTTTATGCCTTGTACTTTAGTGTTGTCTGAAGATAAAATTTCATTGATTACGCAGTCCCAAAGAAAATGTATTTTATCGTTATTAAATGCTTTATCCCTCATTATTTTTGATGCCCTAAGCTCGTCTCTGCGGTGTATCAGGGTAACTTTTGACGCGAAGCGGGTCAGGAAAACAGCCTCTTCCACAGCGGAGTCCCCGCCGCCGACTACACATACTTCTTTGTTTCTGAAAAACGCCCCGTCGCATGTTGCGCACGATGATACACCGTGTCCCCAGAGTTTTGTTTCCGATTCTATCCCTAATTTTCTCGGGTGGGCGCCGGTTGCTATGATTACTGTTTTGCTTTGATACTCTTTAGAATCGGTTTTTATCGTAAACGGCTTTTTTGAAAAATCCACATCCGTAACATCGGAGTATACAAATTTTGCGCCGAATTTTTCTGCTTGTTTGCGCATATTATCTATTAATGACGGTCCCATTATTCCTTCAGGGAAACCGGGGAAATTTTCTATTTCCGTTGTAGTCATAAGTTGTCCGCCTGCTTCTAATCCTTCTATGACAAGCGGTGAGAGGTTCGCTCTGCTTGTATATAATGCTGCTGTTAATGCGGCGGGTCCTGAACCGATTATTAAAACTTTTTCCATTATAAATTACTCCTTGATTAAATTGACATTAATTCGTAAATTAAGTTTGCTAATCTAATTTATCTAAATGGATAATAAAT
>JAGGZS010000252.1 GCA_021161885.1 bacterium | reverse complement strand
ATAATCAGGTTCTAACCCGAAATATTCTTCACAAATATAAAAACAATCTTCACCATAAGCTAACCGATTGTTAAGTTCATCTTGCGCTTCCCGAAACAGTTCTTCAGCTTCCGCTCGAGATAATCCGTCCCGATCCATTAAAATTTTTACTATTTCGTTCATTTTTGAATCCTCCCAGTTTTTACGATTAAATTCGAACTTGCAGTTACAGTTCGATGTTTAAAAACTGGGGGTATAAGGCCATAGGTTCAAGGGGGAGTCAAGGGGTTAATTGCTTTTATTTCAGATACTTACAGATTTATATACCGATCAACAATTTTCCTGTAAAACCGGTCTGCCTTAGATACTATTTTTGAATGACGTTTTATTGATACGGTATCATCATGCCCGTCTATAGATACAACTAACGATTTGATTATCCGTTTCAATTTAACAATCTTCCGTGACCGAAACAATACTAACACCAACCACGGAATACTTACCAGCACAGCCGTAATGATGAACGCGTACAAAAGATATTTCGGGTCAACACCATATATTGTCGTAGTAGTTTTCTAATTAATATCAACCGACTTCAGAAGATTCTGCAGGAAATTAGGCCATTTCCAGATAGACTCTACCGCCTGAACTTTACCCGATTCCGCCACGCAACCGGATAAAAACAATACGCCGGACAAAATAAGCAATATCAAGATTAGCTAAATAAATCAAGATTTTCCATCCAATCTTGAATATATTCTGAGATATAAGGCAACTTTTCTGTATCAATAATGCATATTTTTTGATTTTCAGCTCTATTCCTCAGGTAAACAGAAGGTTTCTGTAAAGTAACTAATAAAGCGGAACCAAATATCCCTTTCAGGCTTTTTGCAAGGCTGTCTAATTTATAGAAGAAATCAACTTCTTTTTCGTCCATACGAGCCGTTTTACATTCAATCAGCAACAAACGGTTATTATGAACAACTAAAGTATCGAACTCATTTTTCACGCTATCCTTTTGCGAAACAGTTACACCGCTTCGCACATCATCAGGATTAAGTTTCCTAATACAATCATATACATATTCTTCAAGCCAAAAACCTCCCAAATAAAGTGCACTCTTATAATCTTTGAACTCAATTGTATTACTGTTTTCAAATACAAGTAAACCAGCTTCTTGAAATGTTTTAAGGGTTTGTTTTTGGAACCTGTTGAGTTGAAATTCTATCTGTTGTTTAGGGTTGCTAACAACTTTTTTATCGCTATCTATTGCCTTATGGGTTAAAGCATTGATTAGTTTAAAAAAACCACTAAATTTTGTAGCATTTTTACCTATTGCGCAGGTTATATGAATATTCCGTTCAAGATGTTCACGCCAAAGTTTATTATCAGATTCAGCTCTTATATATTCTGCCCCATAACATTTTAGATATAAAGGAATATTCATTACTGAGTCTAAATCACGATAGATATCTTGATGAAGATTATTATTATCGGAAAAAAGATATTCAATCCGATTTTCTTGGGTGTCTGTATAAATAACTTGCTTCGCGTTTTTCCTTAAATGAGAATCCCAAATTCCAAGAACCATCAATTTAGTGCCACCTGTAAGATTCAAGACTATTTCTCTGTTTTGATAATCTTTTGATATTTTATCATAGATACTGTTAGCGTAATCTGTTATACCATTTATTCCACTGCTTGGAGCGGAATAATTATATATACGAACATTTGTATTTTTATCTTCTAATATTTTTTTTAACCGATTTGCCAGCCCTTTCATTTTTTTGGTGCTGATTAAAACAACGTTTTCTATAGAATCCATCAGGATAGGAATAAGGTTAGGTATTAATTGAGCAGATACCAGGCAAACATGTATTTTTTTCATCGAATTCTCTCTATTTTATATTCCTCTAATCGAGCGTTACACTCACGCATATAGTCCTTGGTAAGTTCTTTGCCCCGCAATTGTAGCGGTACATCAAGGGAAAGATGGAAATATCGTCCGCCTCTATCACAAATTTCAGCGGCTAAGTTAACAGGTAATGTACCTAATACGCAATCACCGAGAGCAATTCGCGACGGTTCAAAATGATCTATCACATAGTCGACATGAATCCCTTTTTCCTCCGCCCACTCACGAGCACCGCTATGACGGGTAACAAACCACGTTGTCATGCTCTACTCCTTTTTTGTATTGTTTTCACGTAAAACACATAACCTTTCTCTAACTTTTTTTTCACGTTCTTTCGGTTTTTTTTTCTTCTTTTTGGGAAAATGTTTTGATAAAAGTTTTTCCAACTTTATTACTAAAAATATATCACATTCCTTTTCTAATTCATCTAAGTATCCTTCAACAACACCAGGAGCCCAAAATTTATTTTTATCTTCATTCCACTTTTCTTGCTCCGCTTGTTTTACAAATTTCTTAGCCAGAGGAGACCAATCTTTAATTTCTTCCTCAAACTGTTTTTGATCCAATAACTTTTTCTGCTTTTCTTTAAGCTCTTTTATAAATGTTTGTTCATCTTCTTGCATTTGCCCATAACCGACCGCTGTTTTCGCCCCTGCGCCTAACCACTCTAACGCATTCTTCAATGCCTGCATTACTTCATCTAAATCTAATGCATCAACAACCGTTTTTTTACATGCTCGAAGAGCAATACTAAAGAGGAATGTTGCCTTATCCGTTACGAGATAAGGTACAGGCACAGGGTCGTGCCAATCTGCAGGAATGGCTTCCGACTCTTTTTCGACACATTTTATATCTCCACCTTTTTCATACCACTTCCCCATATGGGGAGTCATTATATCCACAGAAAGACGAGGTTTTTCTATTGGAAGTGCGTCAAAAAAGATTAGTTCACCCGTATGATCTTCTTTATTTGTACGTTGTTTAGGATTTTTATGGTCACTACCAAACCATCGAAGTAATTTTTCTTTACGTTTTTTATCATCTTTTTCATCCCATTGCTCAATCCAAGAACGCAATAGACCTTTTACTGCCGAGCCTGGCAAATAAGGGACTCCTAATGTCGGATGCCATGTGAAACCATTTTCTACAGGATGTGGATTTCCCATACCAGTAACAAAATGCCAACTACAGTTAACCGTACATAGTTTTCCATCTAAATCATCAATCATTTTCAACTGATATGATGCATGTTTTCGAAGTAACTCTTCATTACCAACAGTTACTTTAAGTTTATCCATCCATTCCTTTGTTTCCTTCTTATTCTTTCCCTTGAAACATTGCTCATACGCAGAGAAAAATCGTTCAAACCACAACCCAGCATTGCCTTCAGCAGTAAATTTATCTGGAGCATGATTAGCTTTGTAGAGAGGACGTATCATTTTTTATCCTCCTTATCATCAACCATATAAACCTTTGCAAACTTCACAACCCATTGCATAAATGCTTGTGCTTCTGCCTGCGCCAAACGATATACTTGCTGATTCGATTGTGTAATTCCTTCTAATAAATTTTCTTTATGATCTATATATATTGGATTCTCTTTACAAAGCCAATCGCTAAGCAGCATATACAATTCCTTATGTGTTCCCCCTTTAGAAAAATAAAAAGCACTTGCTTGTCCTAAACCATTCTGACAGATCATAACGGGTAATTGCGACGCATAACTTTTATATTCTTCCTTTGTTTTTTTATCCCCTTTATATTTTTCTGCAAATTCTTTAACTTTTTCTAATGCATACTTTGCCCGTTGTTGTTCAATAGTTTGATTCATTCGGCACCTCCTTCACTGTTGGCTTCAGGATATATCTTAACACCACACCATCCCATACCAACAGTTTCGTTACCGCCTACTTGAAGCCAATGATGTTCCTCAAAGCAAGCAGTAACAAACTTCATAACTTCTTTAGATGTTTTATTTCCATTCCCTGATTTTTTTCGTGAGTTTCTTGCAATTAAAGCAGTATAGAGCAACGTATCTGGTGGAAGTGTCTCTTCATACCAAAGTGCTCCGGTTTTAACAATTTTTGTTTCTGTATCAACAGAAATATGCGCATTGACAGGAACAGCGTGTTTTACTAAATAAGAAAAAATATCATTGTTAACAATAACTAACTGTTCTTTAAGGACTGATTCCGCATCATCCCGTTGCATAATGCCAGATAATACTGTTATTATTTTATCTAATTCTTTATTCTTCTCAACAGAAAAACGATACTCTTCTAAAAATAAATATTGGTCATTTGCTTCTTTATATACAATACATTTATCAGCCTCTATAGCTTTTATCATTGTGCTAATGTCTAAATCAATAGATAATCCAAGCAGGTTAGCATCGCGTTTTAATCTATTTAACGCCTCAGGACAAGTTACCCATTTAAATTGAGACGTCAATGACCGCACTGGCAACAATAAAAGACGGGCATCCGTAACCGCTATAGCAGATGCATAGTCTTGAGTTATCTCCGTATTAGGTGGCGGTCCAAATACTTCCAATAAATCAGAGTCTTCTTCTCCGTGTTTTGTCACTGCTATAGCACGGAGAGCGCCCTTAACGGCAGATCCAAAAACACACGGCCAGCCATTATGCCCTTCTCGCTGGATAGGTAAATCTATAACACCAGTATTCTGCCCTGTACCAGCATGTAATGAGGTTTGTGTTAATAATCCGACTAATTTTGTTACTTGATTTTTTTCTTTTTCCATTGAATCACCCCTCATTTAATCTATTATAATTTCATTATTTTTCCATAATCCAACAGCAAGTAATCCCCTGCCTAACTTATTATCACTACCAATCTTTTTTAAATGTAATGCATTGATCGCATTATCTATATCTCCGGCAACCTTACAATAATAAAGGCTTCCAGCGGGTACTAAACTTTGAACTGGGCGAGATTTTCGTTTCATAAGATTCCAACCGCCTTCTCTTTGCGCTTTACCGAGAACAGCTGCATGAATAGTTAAATCTATTCCCAAAAGATTCCCCTTCCAAACAGTTTCTTTATCCTGCTCAATAAGTTTAAACCCGGGTAACAGCCATTCTCTATTACCAAATAATGCCGGAGTAAGTAATGTTAATATGATTCCATAAGAATCTTTAGTTGCTTGAGGAGCTTTTATTTCAATATTTTTTTTCTTAGAAATCCTTATGCCGGCTAAACGATTCTCACCGCCTAACCGAATTAAATTTACAGGCTCTAATACACTATTATAATCAGCGGTGATATCAACTTCCAATGCAATATTAGAATATGGACGAATATGACGTATTTGATAAAGCATCCCTTCTTGTGCCGTTCCCGTTGTATTGTCTCGTGCTATACCTAAGCGTGATTCTCTTTGAAACAACTGTTCTTTAACTTTATTATCTGTAAATAATTCCTTATCAGAAATATTGTCATCTTTTCCGGCAAGAAATGATTCTAATCCTTTTTCAGAAATCCATCCGGTCAATGATTTAGGTTTTCTATCTTGATCTGACAGATCGGGTAATTTCAGTAAACGTACTGCCTTGCCAAGATCGCAATAAATTGGACTATCAACCTGTAATCGAATAATCTTTTGTTCCTCTTTGACTCGAAACAGATTGCTGGGAATCGGATAAAGACGCTCATACATACCGTTTCGTTGAATACTTAACCAAGGTCCATCTATAGATAGTTTACCGGTATTATCGTCATATCCAATATATTCCCGAAAAGGTATTTCATTAATTTTATAGTTTTCATTATTTTTATATTCTTGCCAATCTACACCAAGTGCTTCTCCCATAGCGGTACGAATTGCCCCCATGACAGTACGTGCAGGAGGCGGAAAAACAGTATCTAACTCCGAACCGCCGAAAGATTCCATTTGACGGGCCTCTCTAAAAAACCAAGTGTCAAGAGCGGAGAATCTCCATGTTTGCTTTATCATTATTCCACTCCTTTCCGAGCAAGAAAGCGAACCAGTAACGCACCATCTACTTCCAATCGTTTACTTTTTTCCCAATCATCCCTCTCTTTTTCTGGTTCCCTAATTACTCGCCGGCATTGTTGAAGTAAAGGTTTCACAATATTTCTTGCTTGTGATAAACAAATTTCTTTTTTATCTTGACCGGCAACATGAGACACAACATATTCCATCGCCATCAAATCAACCGCTTCTTCTTCGGTCAAATAGCATTCGGAAGAGCTATTTTCATCATTTTCTTTATTATGACCTTCAATACCCGCTTCTTTTACGGAAGGATTGAGTAAATCAAAATATGTACGGATTTTATAGAAGAAACTACTGGAAAACTGTTTTGAGTCATCATGGCTTTTTGCAAACTCTTTCGCTAAGTTACTAATAATCACATCATCTTTATCTAAAGCAATATCCCAAGGTTGAGCCCATTCTAACGCCTTACCGCTCTGTTTCCATACTCTCACAGCAATAGCATCACGACCACAACCTTCTTTCGCTACATTATCGAGCAAATTGTGTGAATCCTTCAGTATCTTCGTTAGCGGTGCGTGGATATGCGCAAACTCTATTGCTCCGGAAATACTTGCAGAGAACTTCGCATCTTTGAAGCACCTTAGGTAATGAGCCCGCAACTTAACCGCACACTTAAAAGCATCCTCCAATGGCAGCAGAGCCAATACATCATCACCACCAGCATAAATCAGAAATCCATTGTGTGCATCAACTCTTTGCTTTACACCATCGGTAAATTCCTTTAACCCATCTGAAATAGTACCCTGCTTATCAGAATCACTCATATGTTTACCGAGCGAATCGCCATCCATCAACAGAACAGCGTAAAACGGTGTTACTGATCCAAGATTACAACTTTTTCGCAATTTTTTAAGTGCGCCTACAACTTTTTTTGCCTTCTTTTGATCTGGATAATTATTCTTATTTTGTAATACATCTTCAAAAAAAATATTTCCATCCAGTGATTTCCATTTTTCATTTAAAACAGTCACAGTCGCAATGCATTTTATCCGCGTATTCAATTCACCATGCGATTTTGTCAATTCCAAAGCAAGATTATAAAAGCATTCAAAAACACGTTTTACTTTCTCATTATTAGCTGTTTGAATGAGAACATTTTCCAACCAATGAACAGCTGCCAGATACGCAACAGATGGAACAGATTCTTTCAATTTCCATCCCCTCAGAGTCCAATCTGATTTCATTTCTTTATCAACATCTTTAAAATAATGCGCAAATCGACGTTTCACCCATGCGACAGCAGAAAGATGTTCGCCTTTTTTTAGATCATTGCCAACTTTTTTCCGAATCTGTTGCCAGAATGCCTCAAGTTGCTTACTTTGTGGTTTTTCAACACCTGACAATTCCTGCCACCCATCCATAAGCGAACATTTAACGCCCGCTTCATCAGGAGGCATCCAAATACGCAAATTTTTACGCCTATCGAGAACAGAACTATCCCGTTCATCAGATGTTATAACCCAACTGATCTCCCAGAATCCTTTAATTTGCCGATCCCATATTTTTTTAGTCTGTTCGGATTCTATGTTTTGAAAATCTCCTTTGTAGATAACATCTGCTAATGATTTCCACGCAAACCGCACACTCTCCTCAATTTTTTCTGGGCAAAAGTTACTGTTCACTTTGGCTTTAAACCGATTTGGGATACTTCCTTGAGTCGGCGGGTTGCCGTTATCTTGTATACCTTCTATCCAATCGAGAAAAATTGTATCCGCTTTGGGAAACTGTATTGTTCCGCCTTGTTTGTCTACTTCTTTCATTGCAACCGCAGAAAGCCACGAAAGGATAAACGAACCAGCCCAAAAATCACGGGTCCGTCGTGCTTGAGCGACAAATCCTTGTACCGGTCCAATGGTAAAATAGAAATATTTTTTGGTGGTCATAGTATCGTCTCCTTTGCAGAAAACCTATCGCGATCGAGATACTTATAGATTACATCCCAATCAATAGTCTCATCATTTACGGTCACATCAAAAGAGTTTTGACTTCTACTTTTGAACTGAACTTTTGTCCCCTCTGGTAAAAAGGTAGCAGGAAAAAGAGATTGTATCAATACAGATGAATTATCTGTAAATTGATGAACATGTATAAACAATGGAGATGCCCTACGCGTCCGAGATTCTTCTTTCGGTGCAATGTCAACACCACTATTAGCAGATGAAAAATAATAATTATGCGGTAACCCAAATACTATTCTTTTAGGTAACGTTTTTGGCTCTTTTCCGTTTATTACGCCAAGAACAAGGTCATGGTCTTCTTCAAAATTACGTTCAGCTTCAATCCCATTGACTTTACCATTCCTTCCCCATGAACGATATAATTGTTGTTCCTTGCCAATTTCGTCTAACAAGCCCATTGGGTTAGTACCGCTTACAGACACATCTATTCTAGTTTCGGCACAAAATGCAGTAAACGGCGGTTTTTCTTTTATCAATTTCCAAGAATACTTTTCAGCCAATTTTTTTACAAAACCAATATAATCATTTTTATTCTGTGGAATTTTTTTTTCTTCATCAGATATTTTTAAAGATTGGATTGCAAGTGCTCCAAACCCTTTCCGAGCACGAGCACCCAAACCACCAAACATTCCCAGTGCCAATATAGCATCCATTAACTGCTTGCTTTGTTCTTGGGATATCTTTGGTTTCAACACACATGTTAAATATAAATCACCTAAAAGAGCATTGCGTAATAGACCATCTCTAAACCCTTGTCCGAGAAGGTACTTTGCCCAATTTATTAACCCTCTTTCCTGCCATTTCTGCTCATTTTTTAAGGTTACACGCAAAAAAAATCGTCCTTGCCCTCCAACAATTCCCCCCTTTTCTGAGTTCCCGACACTACCTAATAATTCCCCTTCTTCCTTGTGTAATGCTCGTAATGCTTCAGCATCAGAACCTTTGTTGTCCCTTATACGTCCCCAGTTCAAGGCACGCCACCAAAAACGCAATGCTCCTTTCACTGAAGCCGGAGTAATGCCGGACGCTTTTTTCTCAACATCACCAATAAACATTGGGGTTACTATACGATACGTTGCTTCAATAATTTTAGGTTTAGACATAGCCACCTTCTTTTTTTTATTTTAAAAAATCGGTTCATTTAATATCACTATATCAACAAAAATAGTCAGATTCAAAAATAGGACAAACTTCACCCTTAACATACGGGTTTGCCTGTTGTTCGCCGAGAGAACGTTTATCTGTAACAACTACTTCTTTAAATGGAATATCATAGCTTCTAATAATATTAGATATTCTTACAATGTTAACCTGCATAATAGATGTCCCGCCAGTATAATTAATGATTATTTTATCCGCTGAAATTATTTTATCAAGCCATTTGTCTTTAATGTCTTTTTCTGACAAAATATCAATATAAGGATTTTTTAAACAAAAAGGAGTATACGGAATCGCTCTGCCGACTTTTTCTAAACATTCTTCTATACACTTTTGCGCTTGTTCAGATGTTATCAACATCAATTCCGCTAAATAGCATTTTACTATTTCTTCCATACTCAATAATGTATAAAGCATCCCCGGCGCCAAACCTAAAGGCGATATAATAAGTATTTTCCCTCTAATACTTCTTTTTAATATATTTTGAAATATTTCGGGACCAATCTGTTTTGCTTCATCCCAATATTCTCCCACTTCTCTATGAATAGTATTATAATTTATTCTATCGGTTTCTATAGAAAATCCCCCGTGAGATACTTTATTGCGCATAAGAAATATTTTTTGCGCTACCTTTGCAAATTTTTTCATGTCTGGTGAAAATAGTTTTTTGTCTTTTAATAACTTTATTAACAGGTTTATTTTCCTTTCCGCGAATTTTCTTGCTTTTTCGTAATCTAACCATATATCTCTTTTTTCTGAAAAAAATAAAAGTTTATTAACCAACCATTCCCTCATTAAAGATAATGCGTTTTTGTATTGCTCGTGGTTCATATACCATTCAATAATTCGTTCTTCCCGTTGTAACTCTTTCTCAGTTAACGCATTTACTTCCAACGGGTCACTAAATGCTTTATATGCTTTTTTTATACTTTTTATGAGTGTTTCTGATAAAGGCAAAAAAGAATGAAACTCAGTGTCAGATTTACTAACTTTGGTTAAGTTAATACATTTAGACGCTATAAACATAGCATCCGCATTAGCCAACCCTAACGAAATTTTTTTCAATATACGCCCTGTTTTGATAAATGTTTTAGGAGCGGATACAACTTTTTTCTCACTACGAAGACGTTGTTGTTCTTGTTCTAATTTTTCACCAATCAACGCTGAGACACCATAATCACGAAACATCCTTGACGCATAAAACAGTTCAATCGCTTCTACAATAGGGAGCAGATCAATCACAGGTGCTTTATTGTCCTTTTTTTGTTCAAACGCGCCGTAATATATCCCTTTGATTTCTATATTTTTAAGTCCTGTAAAATAAATGGATATCGCAAAAAAAATCATCTGTAATGACCGGAGAGCATTCGTTATATCAAGATATAACTGCATAGATTCTCCAACTTTGCTTTCAATGATAGAAAAAATTTCATTAAAGTCTTCCTTGCCTACCGGTATTGGTATAGAAATAAGTTCTGCGCCTATAGATTCTTTTAATGCAACTCCATTTTTCTCTAATGCTTCCTTGCTTAAGAACAAATATGTTTCAGCATTTTCTAAATCAGGGATTAATTTTTTTATAGCAACAGGTGCGAATCGACTAATCTCTATTTTGCCATTATAAGAATATTGCGTTTCCGGATAACAACTAGTTCCTATTGATGTAATAAAAATTTTACGCGACATAATGTCCCCTTTAGACTAAAATTTTAACCTATTTGCTCCTCAAAAAAAATTATAGGATTTAATCTGTTTGCCTATTAAATTTAAGGTGATTTGCATATACCTGTTTTCTTTTATATCATTTTTTATATATTATGTATAGACTTTTTTATCCAGCATACAAAAATATCAGAACATAAAAATTATACAAAAAAAATATTTGCTATTAAGGTCTATTATGGTAAAATTTTACTGAATAATCTATATTTTTTAACAACTAAAAACAACCAAAAAAGGGAGGGGGATGTTTAATTTTATAACAGATTGGCATACAAGATATT
>JAGGZS010000163.1 GCA_021161885.1 bacterium | reverse complement strand
CGAAAGTATCGCTGGATAAGTTCGCTTCGATCTCCATAGGAGAGGAGGGTGTTCTCGAAAAAGCTCAAACGCGCAAGGTACAGAGGATTAGCTAAGGTTCAAATGCAGGCATTTTTAGAAGCAATAGTGTTTAATGTAAAAAGGTTGATTCGTCTTGATTCACCGCCGCTTTTTTGGGGGCGTAAACCCCTGGCGGACAGGTCTGTCAACTTGCAGTAATTTCCTATCAAAATCGGTCTTATAGAGAAAAAACAGTTCTTAAAAACTTGTTTTTTCTAAATAAAACCCGTTTTTAGAAATTTTTAATATTTTTCTGCTGTTTTGCAACACGCCCATCAGCTTTTAAATGACAACTTGTTTTTTATTCATAATGTGGGGGATATTCAGTTTTTCTAATTATTTCATTGACAAACAGCTCGTTATATGATAATTATATAAAATGGACTGATACGTTATAGATAACAAATCACTATGGGGGCAAACCGTAGATATTTTATTTTCAAACAGACAAGACAAAAAAGGATTAAGAAAATGAAAAAGAGTTGTGTTGTATTTTGTATTTTGTTGTTGCTGTCTTTTTATCCGTCAATAATTTATGCTAACAGCCTTGTGTTATGGAACAAACTCGGTTCAGAGTATGAGGTAACCCACAGCGAAGTAGGCTCTAACGGTACGATAATCGGAAATATAGCTTATGAAAATGTTGAATTTAATAATGGTATTTATACTAATAATGAGTTGAACTCTTATATTGAATTTAACAATTTGGGACTTGACGGAAATAATTTTACTGTTGAGTTTTGGTTTACACCAAAACAAAATTTTATTTATCAGCAGCCGTCAGAAAATAGTATGTTGTTCACAGGGTTTTCTTCTGCCGGGACATTTGATTATGATCTCAACTGGGCAGGTGGTCCCTCTTACTACAGGGTATTGGTTTCAGAGCTTTCACCTAACAGGCTAACTACATATTGGCGTGGAGTTAGTTTTTTAAAGGATGAAGTTTATCACATTGCGTACGTCGTAGATAGAAGTTTACCAGGTTATGACAGGGTGAAATTATATTTAGACGGAGTGGAACAAACCCATTATGATCACGCCGATTCTGGTAATCAGCCTGATGATTTCGATAAAATATGGTTATTGCAACAACAATCTAATGCATACGGGGGGGATTTCGTCATAGACAACATAAAAATCTGGGATTATGCAAAAACAGATTTCTCCGACCGGTTCGATGAAGCCGCCGGTATGATGGTTCCTGAACCGGCATCGCTTGTTTTGCTTGGACTTTCGCTTATTGTCGGGTTGGTGCGCAGAAAAATTAGAAAATAATTTTTGTTTGTTTTTAATAGTAAACAGATAAATTAAGGTTATAAAATGAAAAAAATATTTGTTATCGCAACTACTTTGTTTGCAGACAATTTCATTTCTCAATTTGATCGTTCTGTATGATTGTCGGAATATGTTAGAGATGCAGGAGATGCGCAATGGAGGCGCTATTGTCGGTGTCGTGCCATAATACCCTCCCTTTCATGGTTTCATTATACCACAGTTTACACCTTATACACTGGTGCTAATTTCCGGGAGTATTATAATTATGGGATTTGTGAAAATTTTTAGAAAATTATATATCAAAACAACCAATTTTACTCGTAGCTATCAAGGTCGAGATAAAAAACTTGTTAGTTTTTATAAATTGTGGAGTTTTTGTTATGACATCTCAGTTGGTCTTGATCCCGCTTTTGGCAGAGAAATGAAAAAAATGATTGATTCAGCAGTTAGGCGAGGAAATTTTGTATTAGACATTGGATGCGGGACAGGAATTAGTACTATTTATGCCTCTAAAATAGCGAATAAAGTTATTGGGATAGACTTCAGTTCTGATATGATTGGCAAACTTAAACAGAAAATCAATGAAGGTGGTATTACAAATATCGAACTAATAACTGGTCGCTTTCCAGAAATATTTCCTAAAACCTTAAGGTTTACCAGTATCATCAGTTCTTTTGCAATTGTTCATTTTCCACCTGAAGAACGAAAAACAATTTACAAACAAATTTTTGATTTACTTGAAAATAATGGGCGAATAGGACTGTTTTCAGCCCAAGGTGAAATTGCTCCATCATTTGAGACAAAAAATGAAATTATTAATAATTTAGAATCTGTAGGTTTCAAAAATATTCATAATAGTGACGTGTCTGATATTTATAGAATTATAACAGCAGAAAAACCGTAAAAATGATACTGTCTAACCTTTAATCCCAATTCCACACACTTTTTTATACATCAAACAGTTGGGACAATTTAGAATATTTCATTGACACAACATAAGTAAATAATTATAATATCCTTCCAATATTGAAAATTTATAAAAAATGAGGGTATATTATCATGAAAATGACATTTCAACCGTCAAATTTAAAAAGAAATCGCGACCATGGTTTCTTAAAAAGAAACAGTAGTAAAAGCGGTAGGACCATACTTAAAAATCGACGCAGAAAAGGACGTAAACGTCTTACCGTATAATTAGCTCAATGGACAAACGCCGTTATCATAAACTCAGGTATAAATGGCAGTTTCAACAGGTTTATAATACAGGACAAAAAGTATCCGGCAAATACCTTGTTTTATTTTATCTTTATAAAAACGATCGTTTACGATTGACTCGTTTGGGTATTACCGTAACAAAAAAAATAGGCGATGCCGTTGTAAGAAACAAATTTAAACGGCGAGTAAGAGAAATTTTTTTTAATAATATGCCTTCAATAAAACCTGGTTATGATCTGGTAGTTATCGCGAAAAGGACGAGTATAAATGCTACCTACCAAGACCTATCGGATGAAGCAGCTAAAATATTTCAGCAGGCTGGAGTTTTTTATAAGCCGAATACCGCTTAATACGGCTGTATTCAGCATTAAAGTATATAAAATATTGTTTAGCTGGAAACGTCCGGCTTGCAGATATTTACCTACATGTTCAGATTATGCGCTAACGGCCTTTAAAATACACGGCTTTATTTACGGCTCATATTTAGCGGTAAAACGTATTTTAAGATGCCATCCATTGGGCGGGCATGGTTACGACCCTGTTCCTGAAAAAAATTATAAATCAACCAAATAAGGATTTTAAAAAAAATTATGGATAAAAGATTATTCAGCGCTTTTTTTGTATCTATACTAATTGCTCTACTTTATAACCATTTTGTAATGCGCCCTATGATAGAAAAAAAAGCTGGGCAAAATAAACAATATGAACAAAGCGTCCAAAACAAAAATACAGCTGAAGGCGATAACGCCGCACTGGCAGAACCGGTCGGCACAAAGCAGATATCCACGGATACCCAAGTCGAATCCAAACCTAACACACCGGATATATCAGCCCAGCCTGTTGTTCCACAACCTAAATTTGTATGGCAGGGTATCCAAGCGGAACAGGAAGTCGTGCTTGAAAACGATGTTGTTAAAGCGATTTTCTCTAATATCGGCGCATGCCTTAAATCATTAGTTATCAATGGGAAAGATAATATACAGGGGTTTGAGTTTATTAAACCGCTCGACTATAAAATTCAACCGATGTATATTGATCTTGCGGGACAGGATTCCGATCAGATAATGCCTGTTTTTCAAGTAAAAAAAGTATCTGAAAATATAATTGAATTTTCCCGTTCCATAAAAGGTATGACCGAAACGAAAACAATAACCCTCAATCCTGACAACTTCCAATTTGACGTGCAATATTCAATTAAAGCCGATGATGATACTTTGACTTTTATTGACGGGATAGCTTTTACTCTCGGCTCAATAAGCAAGATACATCAAAAAGACAAGCGTGAACAGCTGAAAGCGGTAACATTAATTAATGAAGGTAAAGGTCAAATTGAAACTATAAACCTTAAAGGAAAAAAAGGCGTTAAAAAAATATCGGGCAAGATAGTCTGGGGTTGTGTGAAAAATAAATACTACACACTTATCTGTAAACCGAATATGGAGTATGAGTCGATAGAAACAAAAAAATATACTGAAGGAAAATTCGTAACATATCTTCGCTCGACTCATTTTGCTTTAAAAAAAGGCGAGGAACTGAAAATTGATTATTTTGTTTATGCCGGTCCTCAGGTTTTAAGCACATTATCCGCTTATAAAGCCGATTTTGAAAAATCTATGTATTTCACCGGTATATTCGGCTGGATTAATTTAGCTCTTATAAAATCGCTTAACCTTTTGTATTCTTTTTGCAGAAATTACGGTATCGCAATTATCCTGCTTACTATTTTTATCAAGCTGATTTTTTATCCGCTTACCCGTAAAAGTTTCCGTTCTATGAAACATATGCAGGAACTCCAGCCGAAAATTGCTGTGCTTAAAGAAAAATTCAAAGATAACCAGAAAAAATTACAGCAGGAAACTATGGCTTTATATAAACGGGAAAAAGTTAATCCCTTAGGCGGTTGTTTGCCTATGCTTATCCAACTTCCTATATTTATAGGGCTTTACCGTACGTTAAGCAACGCTTATGAACTTATTCACGCCAAATTCTTTTGGATTCAATCGTTATCGGAACCGGATAAACTTTTTATGATCCCGTTTAACGGTACTGAATATCCATTGAACATTCTCCCGCTGATAATGGGTATTACCATGTTTGTTCAGCAGAAAATGTCATCCGCCGACCCTCAGCAGCAGAAGATGATGATGTTTATGCCGATAATTTTTACGTTTATTTTATATAACCTTCCTTCAGGTTTAGTGTTATACTGGACATTGAGCAATTTATTGAGCATTATTCAACAGCATTACGCTAAAACATCTTAAAAAAATTTTTTGAAGGATTTTTTCTCATGTACAAAGATACAATAGTTGCCAGGACTACCGCTGAAGGTCAAGGCGCTGTAGGTATGGTTCGTTTAAGCGGTGATCAATGTTTGCGGATTATCGCGAAACTTATAAATCCTGTTAAAACAGAACTTGTCCCCCGACGATTATATCTCGGTAAAATCTATGATTTAAAAAATAATGTAATTGATGAAATAACATACATATTCTGCCAATCCCCTTCAAGTTTCACTGGCGAGGATACGGTAGAAATTTTTTCTCACGGAAGTCCGGTTATAATCAATATGATAATCGATTTATGCCTATCGCTCGGCGCAAGAATGGCATTACCCGGCGAATTTACCAAACGGGCATTTATGAACGGCAAGATAGATTTGACTCAGGCGGAATCCGTAGCGGAACTTGTATCGGCTCAAGCGGAAGAAGAAGTCAAAATAGCCGCGCAAATGCTGGGCGGATCATTCGGCAGAAAAATAAAATCTATCAGAGAAGAATTACTGCTTATTATCGGATGGGTGGAAGCGTCTATCGATTTCCCCGAAGAAGACGATGCCACAACCTTCAACCGCGATAACCTCTTGGGGCGGATAAAAAATATTATGGATACCATAACACTGATGATCTCATCTTATACCGAAGGACAGCGCATAAGAAATGGAGTGCATATTACAATAGCAGGGCTTACCAACGTGGGTAAATCGTCGTTGATGAACGTGTTATTTGATAAGGAAAAATCTATCGTTACCCCTATTCACGGCACTACAAGAGATGTCATTGAGGGAACATTGACTATCAGCGGAATACGAGTTGTTTTCCGCGATACGGCAGGGATACGCAAAACCGACTGCGCAATAGAAAAAGAAGGGATAAAACGAACAAAAAAAGTTTTATCTCAAACCGATCTTTTAATTTATCTAATCGACGCTGAAAAAAAATCTGTACAGGAAGATTTGTTTTTTATAAATGAGTTTAAAGATAAAAAAATCATTTATGCTGTGAACAAAATAGATTGCGTAAATAAAGAGAATATCAGATGGATAAACAAAATACCTCAATATCCGTGTTTTATCAGTGCCCTAAAACATGAGGGAATAAAAGAAATAAAAATCCAAGTGGAAAATTTTATAAAAAAGTTTACATCCCAAAAATCGAATTTAGGGTATACAGTAAACCAGCGCCATTACAACTGCCTTAAAGACGGATTGGAGTTTTTACGCAAAGCCTGTGCGGAAATAAAGCAAAACGTATCTGAAGAACTGTTCTTGGAGTATATGTATGACGCAAAAAATAGGTTGTCGGAAATAATAGGAGAAATTTCGCCGGAGGATATTTTAAATTCTATTTTCAGTAATTTTTGTATAGGTAAATGATGAGTAATTTTATTGAGCAATACGATGTAATAGTAGTAGGCGGCGGACACGCGGGATGCGAAGCGGCTTTAGCTCCGGCTCGCATGGGGCTTAAAACATTAATGGTTACCATGAATTTAGATACAATAGCCCAGATGTCGTGCAACCCGGCTATCGGCGGATTAGCCAAAGGACACCTCGTCAAAGAAATAGACGCGTTAGGCGGTGAAATGGCAAGAGTCGCCGATTTAAGCGCAATTCAGTTCCGGCGGTTAAACACCAAAAAAGGTCCTGCCGTATGGGCATCGAGAGTTCAGTCCGATAAAAAAATATACCAGTTCACAATGAAACAAACTCTCGAAAAACAACATAACCTTACTCTGCTTCAGGATACCGTAACTGATATTCATATAACGAATAAAAAAGTTACGGGCATATCAACAAGATATAAACCGTTAATCAAAGCCCATAGAGTCATTATATCTACAGGCACGTTTCTTAACGGGCTGATTTATATCGGCAAGAAAAGTTGTGAATCTGGCAGGTTCGGCGAGTTTTCATCTAAACGGTTAAGCCAAAGTTTGAAAAACGAGGGGTTTAAACTCGGCAGATTGAAAACAGGTACGCCCCCGAGAATTCTAAGGCGGTCTGTTGATTTTAATAAAGTCCAAACTCAACCGCCGGATGATATCAAAATACCTTTTTCCCGATTGATAAAAAAATTCCCGCTTGAGCAAATCCCTTGTTATATAACTTATACAACGCAAAACACCAAAGAGGTTATAAGAAATAACCTTGATAAATCGCCGTTGTATTCGGGAATCATAAAGGGAATAGGACCGCGTTACTGTCCGTCGATTGAAGACAAAATAGTAAAATTTCCCGATAAAGAAAAACACCAGATTTTTATTGAGCCGGAAGGATTAACCACTGAAGAAATGTACCTTAACGGCGCGTCAAGCAGTTTGCCCGAAGATGTGCAGCAAGATATTATGCGGTCTATAACCGGTCTTGAGAATGTTCAAATTATGCGATACGCTTACGGTATAGAATACGATTTTATTACCACCGACCAGATACTGCCTACTCTTGAAACCCGCACAGTAAGCGGATTATACCTTGCAGGACAGATTAACGGCACGTCAGGATACGAAGAAGCAGCCGCTCAAGGGCTTATGGCGGGTATTAACGCCGCTTTAAGTATTCAGGGAAAAGACAGCCTCATCATAAAACGACATGAAGGATATATCGGAGTAATGATTGACGACCTTATAATAAAAATCCCTGAAGAACCTTACAGAATGTTTACTTCAAGAGCGGAATACAGGCTTTTACTGCGTGAAGACAATGCGTATCAACGTTTTGTATCATACGGGCATAACATAGGGTTAGTACCCGATAAGGTTTACGATGAGGTTATGTATCATATCAAAAAAGTAAAAACAGAGGTCAAACGGCTTAACGAAATAAAGTATCAAGATATGACCGCCGCTAAATATCTAAAACGCCCGGAAATTCGCTATAACGATCTCGCTGAAAAAAATATTATAAAACCTTCCGCGGACAATTTAAACAATAACGACATCAATCAAATTGAAATTGAAATCAAATATGAAGGATATATAGCCAAACAACAAGCACAGGTAAAGAAAATGCGCAAGTATGAATCTTGGAAAATACCCCAATCGTTTGATTATAAAAAAGTTGTGGGACTAAGAAGCGAAGCGGCCGAAAAATTAATGCAGAACAAACCCGTAACTTTAGGGCAGGCTTTGCGCATATCAGGGGTTAATCCTGTTGATATTCAGCTTGTTATGATTTATTTGGAACGGCTTAACCGGTCGGATAAAAAAACACTAAATAGGTTGTTATGATAATTAAACAATGCGGTAAAGTTATCGAAAAAAGAGAAAATTTTGTAGTTGTCCAAATCGCTCCTGATATTGCCTGCAAGGGATGCGACGGATGCGCGCAATCTAAAAAATCGCGTAAAATTACTGTTAGGGATCAAGCCGATGTAAATATCGGCGATTCCGTTGAAATTGAAATAGATTCAAAAGATGCTTTAAAAGCGGGATTTATTTTGTTTATGCTCCCCGTAATAGGATTATTGGCAGGTGTTTTGACAGCAATATTTTTTATAGGCGTTTCTTCTACTTCTTTTATTGTGGTAAGCGGTTTTATAGGTGCTTTTATTCCGGTTTTTTTTATAAAAAAAATTTTTTCTAAATTATCGTTAAACCGAAAAATTGTCAAAAACAGATTATCAAATAATCCCGCCTGTAATGGAAAAACCTAAATTATTGCACAACTATTTTGTAAAACCTGCTGTTATCGCCTGCGGGTTGAGATCGAGGAGTTAGCGTATCGTTGTCGCCTTCATCTATCCATGAACGGATTCCGCCGTCATTCATTATATCCGCGTTATCCGGTTCAGCATTATGCCAATCTGTCCATGGGTAATGCGACCATAAAATTTTATATTCTATGTCGGTATTTGATACGGAACCGTACCACATAATTTTCATATTGTTTTGGGTTTCATTGAGCGTGATACTTTTTATGGCAAACAAAGAATCTGCGTTATCTGGTTCCATTCCTACGTAAACCTCATCTCCGTCATACATGCCGTCACCGTCGGTATCGGGGTTAAGCGGATTGGTATTAAGCTGGTTGACTTCTATTGCGTCAATTAATCCATCGTTGTCTGTATCGGCATTGGCGGGGGAAGTTCCGTTGTTTGATTCATCAATATTAGATAACCCGTCATTATCTAAATCGCCGGATGAATCGTCAATAAAAGGGTTTAGATTATTGCGCACTTCAAACCCGTCGTTCATTCCGTCGCCGTCGGTATCGGGATTAAGATAGTCTGTGCCGCAGCCTGATGATATTTTAGAAAAAATACCGTATGTATCGCCGTCTTGGCTGAAACTGTGCCACACTAAAGCGAAATTGTGCCCGTCGCTTGTTATATTCGGATATTTCTGGTTACCTGCGGTATATGTATTTATCAGTGTTTCATCACCTATTTTGTTACCTGCGGAATCAAATAGCTGGGCATAAATTCCGTCAAAGTTACCGTCTTGCCCCATACTTTGCCAAGCTACAAGATACCTATGCCCGCCGCTTGAGACATCGGGGGAATCTTGTTTGTCGGCTGTATAAGTATTTATTTGGAATTCCGTGCCTATTTTGTTGGCGTCATTATCGAATAACTGCCCGAATATTCCACTTTGGCTGCCGTCTTGTCCTATGCTTTGCCAAGTAACAAAATAATTTTCACCGTCACTTGCTATGCTCGGGGTGCTCTGGTCACCTGTAGTGTAAGTATTTATTTGGAATTCCGTGCCTATTTTTGTCCCTGCCGAATTCAGTAACTGCCCGAATATTCCACTCTGGCTGCCGTCTTGGTTAATGCTTTGCCAAGTAACAAAATAATTTTTACCATCACTTGCCGCGTTAGAAAACCATTGGTGGCCAGTAGTATAAGTATTTATTTGGAATTCACTGCCTATTTTTGTCCCTGCCGAATTCAGTAACTGCCCGAATATTCCTGAATTACTGCCGTCCTGTCCTTCCGACTGCCATACAACAAGATAATTTGTGCCGTTATACGCTATATTAGGTCCTGTTTGCCAGCTTGTTGTATAAGTATTTATTTGGAACTCTGACATTTGGGTATTACCGTTTTCATTATAAATTCGACCGAATATCCCGTAATCATTACCATCTTGTGTATCGCTTTGCCATGCAACAAAATAGTTTGTGCCGTCGGTAGTTACGGACGGAGTTGACTGGTTCTGCGTTGTAAAACTGTTAACCAGCGATTCCAGTGTGATTTTGTTCCCATTGGGATCAATCATCTGCATATAAACGCCATAACCTTGTCCGTCTTGGCGGTCGCTTTGCCAGACCGCCATGTAGTTTGAACCGTTGCTTGATATATCAGGGAACCACTGGTAGTTCGGGGTATATGTATTTATCATTAATTCATCGCCGAAAACAAAAATTTCTTCAGAGTCCGCCAGTCCGTCGTTATCGGAATCAAGCGAGCCTGATGCGTAAATGTTAAGAGAGAATTCGGCACAAAAGAATAAAATAAATATTGCAGCAACAGTATTTTTCATTTTTGTACACCTATTGTTAGAGGTTTTAAATCTATTAGTTAGATAATTATAACATTAATATGCGGTAAATTGCAAATAATATTTCTTTTTTTAATGAAACTCGATCATGGGGTTGTTGCAAAAGTAT
>JAGGZS010000038.1 GCA_021161885.1 bacterium | reverse complement strand
GTTTTAATTGTTTATATTTTTTTATCCAGAGATTTACTTTTTCGGTTAAAACTTTTTCACCGTCTTTGTTTTCTGTAAAATCTAATATTTCAAATAAATAATAATTAAGGGGAAACGCGCTCTTATGGGTATCAAAACACTGGCTTCTGGTGGTAATGATTAGTTTAAAGCGCGGTTTGTCTGCTATAAATTCATTTAATTTGCCGATTTCTCTTTCAATATGTTTTTGGTAATCGGTATTGGCAATTAATATTTCATCAAGCCCATCGAGAACCAGAATTATATCACGGTCTTTTAAATAAGATTCATGAAAATCCGTTAATCCTATTTGTTCCGCTATCGCTTTGAATATGCCGTGTTCAAGTTTACTTGCCAGTTTAGATAACGGAAGATACAGCAGAATATATTCAGGATCGTTAATTGATTTACACTCAGCCATTTCTTTTAGGAAATATTTGACAAACGATGTTTTGCCGTGCCCGGGCTGTCCTTTAATAAAAATAATACGATTTGTTGGCTGATTAGTTTGCTGAACGATTTGTTTAACTTCATCTAACAAATTTTCTTTAAATTCGCCTTTGTCTTCTTTTTCTTTTTTCTTGCCGTCGTCGTTTTTGGACTTCTCGGAAAATTTATATCTGCATGCGGGCGTAACGTATATTTTTTCTAAAGTTAAGTCGGAGTCTATTGATAAAGGTTTAAAAAATTCGTTAACGCAGAATATTTTTTGTTTTTCAAAGACAGATTCTAAATCCGTACAATCAGAAATTTGATAATATTTGTAAAACGCGTTGAAATCGTCATTTTCGGATATTATTTCCTTCAGATTATTTGGAAATTTAGATCGGACTGAATTGACAATATCCGTAGCGGTTTCTTCTGATATATCCTGTTCTACCAGAATTTGATGAAATTCTTCACGTAAATCCTTGTATAAAGGAAGATCTGTCGGGTATTTTTCAGAAAAATCCTCAAAATTATAGGAATTTTTCAGATTTGATTTTTTAGGTATTTTGAGTTCTTGTGGTTTCATATTTTGTTCTGCCAACAATTCATAAACAGATGTTAAAAATGCCGCAGTATACGCGCTGAACGCTTGAGCGCCCACTGTCTTTTTTAAATCTACTCCAACAATTTTCAGAATATCCGGTATTGCTGCACAACCAGCCGCAATCAATGATTTTCCATTACCGATATTAGAAAAAAATGTTTTGCCTGCTGAGATGAGTGCGCTTGATGTTTCTTTAACATCTAATTTAACGCTTAGTTTAAATGATTTGTTTTGTATTTTACCCATGGTTTTCTCCTTAGGAATTGTATATAATGCAGAATTCTGCCTGTTTACGATATTCCCACCGTAAAAATAATATCATATTTTTTTCTTTTGCGATGATTTTTTTATCATTAAGAATTTTTTTTATATTGCGTAAAACATATTATTTTAATAGGCTTCTTACATTAATATTTTTAGATGTTGTTTACAAAAATTTAAAAGGAGACCGAAATGCCGAAAATTATTATCATAGGTTCTATACTGACAGTTGTAGGGCTGGTTCTGATATTAGCCCCAAAGAAAGCCAACCAAAAAGAAATTTTTTCGGGAGGTCTTTTAATTTTAATCGCGGGTTTACTGGTTTTGCTTTTTTCAGGTATCCGAATAATTCCAGCCGGACACGTAGGCGTGCAGGCTTTTTTCGGCGACGTGAAAGATGAAGCCCTGCCTGCCGGATTCCATATAATCAACCCTTTAATCAATGTAATCCCAATGAGCATAAGAACAGAAGCGTATACCATGAGCAGTACCGCTTATGAAGGGCGGCGACGAGGGAACGACGCGATAATCGCCTTAACAAGCGACGGAGTGTCTATAAAATTAGATGTTACAGGCTGGTTTAAACTTAAACCCGATCAAGCGCCTAAAGTATATAAAACATTAGGTTTAGATTATTCCGAAAAGATTGTACGCCCCGCTTTAAGGACAGCTATCAGAAACGCTGTTGTAGGATATAAATCCGAAGATATTTATTCAAAAAAACGAAAAGAAGCTGTTGTTGTCATGGAAACAATCATTAGAGATCAACTGGGTAAACGAGGCATTGAGTTTGAACGGATTCTTCTTAGAAACATTATTCTGCCTCAACGCATTACCAAAGCAATAGACGAGAAAATATCGGCTCAGCAGGAAGCGCAGAAAATGGAATTTATCATTCAGCGCGAACAACGTGAAGCTCAACGTAAAGAAATTGAAGCGCAAGGTATAGCAAAAGCGCAGAAAATTATAGCCGATTCACTCACTACAGAATATCTTACTTGGCATTATGTTAAAACGTTAAGCCAGTTAGCAAATTCACCAAACAGCACCTTTGTTATAACTCCTTTTGACCAAAAATTAATTCCAATGCTTAATATGCCGGCATCTGTATCTAATAATAAAAAAGAAAATTAATAGGTGCGATTAATTAGAAATAACATGGTTTATTAGTAACCGCCAGAAGCAAATCTACCTGAACAGCTTTAGCGATTGATAAGCCTACTATTGCCCATAATATAACCAGCGAGATTGTCCTGAGATTAGCGTTTTTAAGCGCCATAATCTGTTTGTTGATGTTTACTATCGTGTATGCAGATAAAATTAAAAGCCACGGTACGGCGGGAAGGATATATCTTGACTGGTAATTCCCCCACAAAATAAAAAACAAACAAATAATTCCAGCGAAATAAACAGGTAACGATGACTGCGGGTTTTTGCGTCGCCAACCAACAAAAAACGGGCTGAAATAAGCGAATATATAAATAGGGAAATAAAGAAAAAGCCGTTTTAAATAAAAATACCATGGTTCACGAGCAAAAAAACCCATACGCCAGCTTGTGGGCGGTTCGTATTTTAAAGAAAGGGCGGATATTATTTTTATTAAATCATCCCTCGCGATAAATAAAGCTGTGCCGGCGGCAATAAGCATCCATACAATTTTATTTTTAAGAATAGACGGAACAGTTGTTTTTTGAAAAATTTCGGTTATTTTTTTCTTTTTCCATAAATAAACCGACCCGAAAAATAATCCGATTGCAAAAACAATAAGCGGGATTATCTTTTTTAATACAGTATAGCCTACGCGGATATCATCAAACCCTTTGCCCTCGCCTAAAAAGAATCCAATACCGTAAACGTCAAAATTCCAGAACAGCCAGTCTAAAAGAGCCAAAAACATAAATCCGGGTATTAAAATCCATTTAGGCTGTTTTAAAATATCCCTCCGGTTAAAAAGGGTATATAAAAAAACAGCAACTATTGCTAAAGCGCCCGGATATTTCGTCAATGCGGCACATCCTATACTGAGCCCTGTTAAAATATAAAAAATAATTCTGCCTTTTTCTTTTTTTAAGGCGTATAAGTAGAATAAACCCGATAAGACCATAAAAAAAGTTATGGTTGTTTCCATCCATATTTTTTGCGAACATATCCAGTGAACCGGATCAATGGTCAAAAACAAAGCGGCTAACCCGCCGACCAAAGGACCCGATATAAACCGTCCGATAAGATAAACCGCAAGAACCGTTAACACTCCCATCCATATTGAAACACGCACTGCCTGTCTTTTTATAGGTGTTTTCTGTAACCCGAAATTGTTATGGATTTTATACGAATTTAAGATTAAATAACAATACATCGGCGGGTGTTTAAAAATTTTTTTCCATAAATAATCGGGTAATTTTTTAGGCCGTCTGCTTACGTATTGCCGAGAATAGTTAATAGCGTTGTAATGGCGGATATCAAAACTCATTTCATACGCCATATGTACATAAAGAGCTTCGTCAAACGTTGTCCGTCCTTTATCTTTAAAACCGTTAGAGCGCAACGATAACGCGGTTAAACATATAATAAAAACAAAAATTATTTCATAAATTAGGTTATTATTCTTTATTTGGTGTGCCGTCATAGTTATCCCTTATTTCAGTTTGTTTTATAAATTCAAATATTTATAAATAACTTTAAAAATCTTGGTCGAGCATAAAATGCTCGTGTTTTTGAGCCGTGTCCCTGACCTTTAGTTCTTGGTTGAACATAATACCCCATTCTTCCTGTCAAAGCGTCAAATCCTTTTGAGTAGTCACAAATCGTACTGCGTACCAAATTATAATCCCTTTTTACTGCATTATAGATATCTCCCTCAAGATTAAATTCTACTACGGAATGAATAAAAGAAGGATCATCAACACTGTTGCCGACAATGCGAGCGACTACAACAATTTTTTTTAGTTTAGATAGCAAATGGCTGTCTTTAAATTCTTTTTGGGCAACATTAACCGGATCAATCATAGTAATAGCCATTGTTTCTTTAAATGTCAGTTCTCTATTCTTTTTGTACCTTAACGGAATTGATTTAAGTTCCCAAGAACCAAAATTTGGTGATTGAGCGGAGTTTATTGGAAGTCCTAAATATCTTTCAAAAACATGTCCCGCCCATCCTTTATTAACTTTATCATCTCGATAAATAGTTACATTATATTTTTCAGCTAATTCATGTAATTCCCGATTAACTAATTTATTTAATTTTCTAACAGCTTCTTCTCGTTCCATTAAAACACCTAAAAGTTATGGTTAAAATTAGGAAATGGTTACAGGTTCTTTACTTTTTTTATCAATACATAAAAAACATTTTTTTTGTATTTCATCTTTAATTCTTGGTATTGCTAAATTATCCAAATATTCTTTTTCTAAATCAATTCCCACAAATTTTCTATTATGCATTATCGCTAATACTCCTGTTGTCCCACTTCCACAGAAAGGGTCAAGCACGATATCATCTTGATTGCTTGAGGATAATATTATTCTTTTTAATAATTCTTGAGGTTTTTGTGTTGGATGTTTACCGTATTTTTTTTCACCATTTTTTGGGGTATTAATTGCCCAAACACTTCTCATTTGTTTATTTGGTTTTTTTATAATATCTCCGTTCCAATTAGCTTTTTTCATAATTTGATAGTTAAAAATATGTTTTGCTTTTTTTTCTTTCTTTGCCCAAATAAGTGTTTCATGACTAGCAGTAAACATTCTACACGATAGATTAGGTGAAGCATTAGGTTTAAACCAACAAATATCATTTAAGAAATGCCAACCTTGTTTATGAAGAGCAAAACCACAAGCATAAATAGAATGATAAGTCCCAGAAATCCATAATGTTCCCTGTGGTTTTAATACTCTTTTACAAGCATTTATCCATGAATAGTGAAATTCAAAATCTTTGTCAATTCCTTTGCTTTTATCCCAATTTCCTTTATTAACACTAACCCTTTTACCAGCATGACAAGTAAATCCACCGTTTGACAAATTGTATGGCGGATCCGCAAATATTAAATCAACACTGTCTTCGGGTAATTTTTTTAGTGTTTCAACTGCGTCTCCTAAATATAATCTTATTCCTTTTTCACTGAAATACGCTTTCATATAACTCGCTTTCTTGGCATTTATTCATATTCTTTGATTTTTTCAGCCCATATTTTTTGCGCTTCAATATACGCGTCATTGTAAGTAAGCGTCTTAGAGCCTACCCTAAGCCGAAATTCACCGATTTTAGTTTGTAATTTATGGCAATGTTCACACATTAGCAAATCTTTATCGCAGAAAGACAACTGCGTTCCGCATTTGACGCACATGGGGTTCGGATCAACCTCACCGCCAAAATCGCCGAGCCAAGATGCGCCTGCGCATTCAAAAACTATTCCTTCATCCTCGAAATCATCCTTTTTTCTAAACCCGAAAAAACTTAGTATGTTGAACTTTTTTGATGGAGTCCGCTCGTCATATTTATCGTAAGAATCCGTCATTTTTGTATCCTGCTGTCAATGATGTTGTTTTTATAATTGTTAAAAAATCAATTTCTGTATTTCATTAAAATATTTTTCCGCTACTTTTTTGTACGAAAAAATTTCCGCAGATTTAACCGCATCTTCTCTAATTTGTTTTATCGTATTCTTGTCTGTTTTGTAAACCATTTTCATTGCGCAATAAAGATCGCCATGGTTGCCGGGTTCAAACAGCCAGCCGTTATAATGGTCTTGAATAATTTCAGATATTCCGCTTATTGAACTTGCTATTACAGGTACGCCAGCGGCAAGCGATTCCTGCACAACTACCGGCAGCCCGTCAGTCGTTCCTTGTTTGTCTTTGCTTGATGGAACTATAACCGCATCGGCCATACCGTAATAAGGCGGAAGCTGGTCGTTGTCGATCCATCCGAGAAACTTAACGTAATTTTCAATTTTTTGAGAATAAACCCATTTTTTTAAAAATTTCTCAAGATGTCCCCGCCCGATCAAAAGAACTGTGAAATCATGGTAATCGTTTTTTAAAATATTTACCGCTTCAAGCAAATGCTGAATACCTTTTTGTTCTATAAATTTACCGATAAATAAAAAAACTTTATGCTTTTTCGGGATACCCAAAATACTTCTTAATTTTATTTTATCCGAAAAATATTGAAATTTCATATTGTCTATTCC
>JAGGZS010000077.1 GCA_021161885.1 bacterium | reverse complement strand
TTTTAGAGATACATATTACAGCATATTTTTTTTAAGGTCTATTGATAAATATAAGGTTTTATATTTAGAAAGATATATCGGGATTTATTGGAGTTCCCGCTTAAGTAAATCGGCAATATCCGGATCGATTGCTTTAAGCTCGGTGTGAATTTTTTCGGATTGGCTTATGTTGCCGAGTTTCGATTCGCATAGGGAAAAAGAATACAGGAATATCGGGTCGGAATAATCAGGTTTAATTTTTATTGTTTTATAAAAAAAATCTATGGCTTCGGTGTGTTTTTTTGATCCTGTTAAAGAAACCGCTAAATTTGCGTGTGCTTCTATATGTGTAGGGTTGTTTTTTATTACCATTTGGAAAAGCTGTGCGGCTTTATCGAATTCTTTAATGGACATACATGCGTAAGCGAGTTCGTAATAAGCGTCGTTATCGCGCGGGGACAATTTAATTACTTCGCTTAAAGATTGGATAGCCATCACAAATTCGCCTAACTGGCTGTACAGCATACCGAGATTAAAATGGGAATCCGGATAATCAGGTTCGATGTCTATGGCTTTTTGGTATGTTTTTATAGCTTCCGCGAAATTGCCTGTTTCGCTGAATGTCAAAGCGAGGTCGTTATAAGCGTCAATGTATTCTGGATCAATTTCTATGATTTTCATGAACGTTTCAATTTCCTCATTGAACAATTGCGCTTTGTCATAGGTCAAAGCCAGTTCGTAATAAGCCTCTATATCATTTGGATTAATCCTGATAATTTTTTTGTATGTTTTTACAGCGTCATCAAAATTTTTAAGTTGAACATTGATTTTAGCAAGTTCGTTATAGGCTTCCGTATCTCCTGGCGATAAATTAAGTATCTGTTTAAAAATTATTTCAGCCTGTTTATAGTTTTTTTGTTTTTTGTATAAATCCGCGAGATTATAATAAGCGGATATGTAATCGGGTTTATATGAAATGGCTTTTTTATATTCTTTTATCGCGTCCTGATATTTTTCCTGATAGCTGTAAGCATACCCTAAGTTATAATGAGCCGGGGCGTAATCGGGTTTGATTTGTATCGCTTTTAGATAAGCGTTGATTTCTTCGTCGGTTTGTTTTGTTTCACCGTATATTACGCCTAAATTGGTGTAAGCGGTTACTTGGTCAGGGTTAATATCGATTGCTTTTTGGAATTGGGCTATTGCGTCTTCGTAGCATTGCAGTTTGCTGTAGACGAGACCGAGTTTTTCATAAGCAGGGGCGTATTTTGTGTCTTCGCGCATGGCATGCTGATATTTTAAAATAGCGTTATGGTAATCACCTGTTTTGCGTAATTCATCGCCTTGCCTGCATAATTGTACGGTTTGAATTTTTTTGTTTCTGTTTGTCATTTTCAAGTAACCTAACCGGTTGTATATTGTGGAAATTTATACGCACTGCCGTATTTTTCGTTATTAGTTTATACCTCTTGATGCTGTTTTAACAGTGTTTTTTGCAAACCGCCTTTTTATTTTATTTATAGTGGTATTTTTTGGGTTATACATATTGTACGGCTGAAAAGGTCAAGCTGAACCGATTCTGCATTGGTTATATAAGCAAGAAAAATGCCTGTTTTTTTACGGTGGAAGTCATTTTGTAAGGGAAATATTAGGATTGATTGGATAAATGGAATATGCGTTTGTTTTTTTATCGAGCGTTGGTTGACAAATATAACTATTTGTGGTATATATGATTAGAGACTTTATTTTTTTATACATAACCATAATTATATTTAAGGGGACAAGAATATGACTAAGCAAATTAAACTTTTTTCTATCCTTTATTTAATCGCGATAACAATGTTGTCTGCTGTTTCAGGTTATGCCGCAAATTATACGTTGGGTACGGAATTTCAAATCAATACTTATACCACAGGTTTTCAAGGTAATTCTTCCATTGCGTCTAACGGATCAGATTTTTTGGTTACGTGGGATAGCAACGGACAAGATGGAGATAGAGAAGGTGTATACGGGCAGAGAATAGATTCATCAGGTAATTCGGTTGGCAATGAATTTCGTATTAATACTTATACAACAAGTACCCAAGGTGCTCCCGCCCTTGCATCAAACGGACAGGATTATCTCATTACATGGGATAGCAATGGTCAGGATGGAGATTACTTTGGTGTATACGGGCGGAGAATAGATTCATCAGGCAATTTGACAGGTAACGAATTTCAGATTAATACATATACAACAAGTACCCAAGGTGCTCCCGCCGTTGCATCAAACGGACAGGATTATCTCATTACATGGACTAGCAACGGTCAAGATGGAGATAGAGAAGGTGTATACGGGCAGAGAATAGATTCATCGGGTAATTCGGTTGGCAATGAATTTCGTATTAATACATATACAACAAGTATCCAAGGTTCTCCCGCCGTTGCATCAAACGGACAGGATTATCTTATTACGTGGAATAGTTATGGACAGGATGGAAACGCTTATGGTGTATACGGGCGGAAAATAGATTCATCAGGTAATTTGAGCGGTAATGAATTTCGTATTAATACTTATACAACAAATTACCAATTTGCTAGTTCAATCACATCTAACGGTCAAAATTACCTTGTTACCTGGCATAGTTACGGACAGGATGGAGATGGATATGGTGTATACGGGCAGTTGATAGATTCTAACGGCAATTTTATAGGAGCTGAATTTTTGATTAATACATATACAACAAGAGGCCAAGTTTCTACTGCCGTTGCATCAAATGGAGAGGATTATCTCATTACGTGGAATAGTTACGGTCAGGATGGAGACGGATATGGTGTATACGGGCAGTTCATTGGTTCTAACGGTAATTTTATAGATAATGAATTTTTGATTAGTACTTATACCACGAGTGATCAAAGTACCCCTTCAGTAGCCTACAATGGCCATGATTTCTTGGTTACGTGGGAAAGTTCATATCAGGATGGAGATAGTGATGGGATATATGGAAAATTTATTAGTTATGACGGCTCTGTTATCCCGGAACCTGCATCAATACTGCTTCTTTTAAGCGGTATAGGCTTTTTGTTCGGTAAACATTATAAAAGATAAAAATTTTTTAATTTTTTGTTACTGATTTCAAGGTGTTGATAAGGACGGATAGTTTTATATCTATCTCTTGTTGAGTGTTATAAAGTTGAGTAACTTGAATATATAGATTGATTATAGGAGCTATAAACATGACCAGACAAATCAAATCTTTTTTTATTGTTTTTTTTATTGCGCTGACAATGTTATGTGCGGTTTCAGGTTTTGCCGCAAATTATACTTTTGGGACAGAGTTTAAGGTTAATACTTATACCTCATATGAGCAGAGTAATCCGGCAATAGTGTCAAATGGACAGGATTACCTTGTTACTTGGAGCAGTTTTGTGCAGGACGGATCAGACTACGGTGTATTCGGTCAAAGAATAGATTCTTCCGGGACTTTTTTAGGATCGGAATTTCAAATTAACACACACACCACACATTTTCAGGATTATTCGGCTGTAGCGTCAAACGGACAAAATTATCTCATTACTTGGCAAAGTGATGCACAAGACGGAGCCGGCATTGGCATATACGGTCAAAGAATTAATTCTTCAGGGACTTTTTTAGGATCGGAATTCAAAATTAATACTTATACCACAGATTCACAATTTAAGCCTGCCGTAGTGTCTGACGGGCAGGATTACCTTGTCTCTTGGCATAGTTTTGGTCAGGATGGAGACTCTTGGGGCGTATACGGGCAGAGAATCGATACATCAGGGAGTTTCAAAGGAAGTGAATTTAAGATAAATACTTGTACCGTTTCGAGCCAATCAAATCCCTCATTGGCATCAAATGGACAAAACTATCTGGTTTCATGGAACAGTTCAGGACAAGATGGTTCTCAGGGCGGGATATACGGGCAATTAATTAATACCAACGGTAATTTTATAGGTTCGGAGTTTAAAATAAATACTTATACCGCAAATGAGCAATGGGCACCTGCGATAGCATCAAACGATCAAGATTATCTTGTTGCATGGATGAGTCGTGAACAAGATGGATTAGGGTATGGCATATACGGTCAGTTAATTGATTCATCGGGTAATTTTATAGGAGCGGAATTTCTTATTAATACTTATACGGCATCTGATCAGGAATATCCAGCGATAGCATCTAACGGAGATGATTTTATTGTTACTTGGCAGAGTTATGGGCAAGACGGATATAGTGACGGTATATACGGTCAGAAGATAGATTCTTTCGGTAATTTGATAGGTGATGAGTTTCTTATTAATACTTATACCGCATCTAATCAGCAGCATCCAGCGATTGCCTCTAACGGAGATGATTTTATTGTTGCTTGGGATAGTTATGGGCAAGACGGATCGGATGATGGTGTTTACGCTAAATTTATGAATAAAACTAATGATGTTATCCCGGAACCTGCATCAATACTGCTTCTTTTAAGCGGTATAGGCTTTTTGTTCGGTAAACGTTATCGCCGTTAAAATTAAAGTTGAGTTTTCTGTTTTTTTATGAAAAATTTTAACTAAAAAATCTCTAAAAATAAAAATGTTTTTTTAATGCCATTATCGACTCGTTCCGGTTTGAATTTCGGAGCGGGTCGTTTCTAATAAAATGACGAATTTTATCTTGAAAATCATTTATGGGAGTGTTGCGAAATAAAATCATATAA
>JAGGZS010000045.1 GCA_021161885.1 bacterium | reverse complement strand
GCATTACCCGCGGAGAATATAGACGCATAAGAAATATTAATGATATCGGCACGCAATATTATCAGGATAAAGATTACTCAAACGCGCTTGAGCAATTTAAAAACGCTTACGAGATCAATTCTAAAGATTCGGTATTAAAATTCAACCTGATAAACGCTTATGTCGGGTTATCGATTCAGGAAAAAAATAAAGGCAATCTCAATAAAGCGGAAAAACTGCTTAAAAAGGCTTTAGAGTTAAACGATACTGTGCCGAACGCCCATATAATTTTAGCCGCTGTTTATCTTGATAAAGGCGACTATGTCCGGGCAAAAGGCGAACTCGAAATAGCAAAAGTTTTCGATCCGTCCAATGTATCTATCCTTATTATGCTTGGCGAAATATATTTTCAGCAGGGCGATATGAAAAACGCGCTTACGTGCTGGACCCGCTCTAAAGAGAAAGACCCTTATAATGTCGCGCTTGAAAGAAAAATCAAAATTGCCCGCAAAGAATGGAACTATCTCAAATCTTTTGAGACAAAATCACTGCATCCGTTTGTAGTTATGTATGATAAAAAAGATAAACATCTTGCGGATAAAGTGCTTTCTTTTTTGGTGCAAGCATACATTAATATCGGCAAACAGTTTCAGTATTATCCGTTATCCGAGATAACGGTCATTTTGTATAATCCCGATCAGTTCGCCCAAGTAACAGGTTCAAAAGGATTTGTTGCCGGATTGTATGACGGTAAAATTCGCATAAAAAATACCAAACATCTTTTAAACGATAAATTTCTGCGTAAAATTTTATATCATGAATACACGCATGTTGTTTTACGGTTTTTAACAAATGACGAATGCCCATTCTGGCTGAATGAGGGGATGGCTCAGTCGTTTTCCGGTCCCGTATCCAGAATCGATCTGGCTATGTTGTCCAATCTTGATCTTGAAAGCCATATTTTTCAGCTTAAAAATCTTGAAACATTTCAAGGGTTACGGCAGGTGCCGGACCATTATATAAAACTCGGAAAAACCATCGAAATAGCTTATATTAAATCTCTTTTAACAACTAATTTTATGATAAACACTTACGGTATGGATAAATGCCTGAAAGTCTTTAAAGCTCTTGCCCGTAAAAAATCTATCGCAGAAAGCATTCAAACTGTCTTAGGCATAAGTATTGACGAACTTGACAGGCGGGTACTGGAAAAAATATCGGATGCGAAAGAGCGTTTAGTTGAATTAATTGTAATTGAAGAAGATGAAAATGAATCTTTAAATGATCCTGACGATGAAAATGCGGTCAAAGAAAATGAGGGGAACATTAAATCGGAGAAAACTTTTATTGAGTTAGACCAAGATGTTGCCGATGAAAAAAACAGGACTTTTAAGGAATTAGACAATTTTAAGGCTTTTACAACTAAATAACGGATAATTACATAATGAGAACTTTTTTAATTCTTTTTTTTATTTTTTTCACGGCTGATTGTTTCTGTGAGGAACCGTTTGCGGCGAGAAATTTTTATAATGTATCCGTATTTAATTTCTACAATGAAACCGGCGATGAAAAATTTGATGTCCTTCAGTATTCAATCCGCGAAAAACTGCATAATGAGCTTAAAAAATCAGATAAGTTTAATTTGGTTTCTCCTAAAAAAATAAACGACCGTATTTTAAAACGTAATCTTGATATCCGCAATAACCTTAAACAACCGCGGATTCTTCAGTATATAGGCGGTCTTGTCAATTCTGATATTCTAATTGCAGGTGAATTTGTTTTTGACAAAGACCTTTTAACCATTAGAACGTATCTTATTGACGCAGTGGAAGGCAGATTAATGCGCCATTACCGTTACAGCGGACAGTTACAACAAATTGACGTTATTATAAAACGTGTTGTTTCTGAAATCGATTCAGATACAGATACATGGCGAAAAATCGGGGGATTTACCCAAAAAAACAGTCTTGCACATCATATTGGCGAAATGGTTGCGCAAAACGAAGAAGATCAATCTGAAAATAATAGCACATACGCCAGCCGTAAAATCAATATTCCAAGATTATTCTTCACTACACTTAACTACCCTTTGAATTTTAAACTGCAATGTATTAAAGAAATAAACAATTTGCTCAACCAAAATATAGCTAATTCAAAATTGAAAAATTGGATTGGATGGGTTTATTTCTGGCTTGGCGAAAAATCGTATACGGAAAATGACACAGCTAAGGCGTTTAAATATTGGGACAAGACTTTAGAACTGATCCCCGAAAATGAATTTTTTTATATGCGCATAGCCCGGGCATATACAAGTTTAAAACAGTATGATGAAGCTAAACAAATGTATTTTTCATGCATACATATTAACCCTGATAACATTAAAGCCTATACCGAAATCTCTAATATTTATTTTGAACAAAAAATATATAATCTCGCTGTTTTTTATCTTGGATTAGCTATTGAAAGAGCCCCAGCCGAGCGAAACTTGTACCTTCAGCTTGCGCAGGCGTATATTTTAAGCAAACACTATGACAAGGCTGTTTCTATCCTTGAGAAAGGGCTGAAAATATTCCCCGGCAATATCAAAATGAATAATATGCTGAAAAGATGTAACCGGCAAATCACAGTCACCCAGCCTGCTTTTAATAATAACTGATATTTGTAAACCGGCAAAAAAATAACCGCCGCGGATTATTTTGTATTATTTTATCCTCCATTAATTACTATTTATAAACTATTTTCGTTCACATAAATAAAAAATTCTGGACATTAAAAGCTAATTATAAGATAATTTTTTTTTTCTAATACCCGTTAAGTTACCAATAAATAGAACTATTTAAGGGAGAAATACCTAACAATGAAAAAAATTCTTATTACCGGTGGAGCAGGTTTCATAGGCAGTAATTTTGCGAGTTATTTATATAAAAAATATCCGGATTATAAAATAATAATACTCGATACTTTAACTTATGCCGGAGATATAGAAAATTTTCCCTTGGATATTAATAATACCATAGATTCACGGCTTCATTTCTGGTACGGCAACATAACTAACGGTGAACTTGTTGACACACTTGTATCGAAAGCCGATATCGTAGTCCATTTCGCAGCTGAAACCCATGTTACCCGTTCAATATACGACAACCTTCTTTTCTTTGAAACAGATATTATAGGCACGCAGACTATCGCTAATTCAATATTAAAACATAAAGACCAAATAGAACGCTTTATCCACATTTCTACATCAGAAGTTTATGGAACGGCATTAACGGAAAAAATGAAAGAAGACCATCCTCTGCGGCCTGCATCGCCTTACGCAAGCGCAAAAGCCGGAGCCGACCTTATGGTCTCATCATACGTCAATACTTATAATATTCCGGCAATAATAATCCGCCCTTTCAATAACTATGGTTATTATCAGCATCTTGAGAAGGTCGTGCCTCGATTTATAACAAGCTGTATCTTAGACGAACCGCTCACTGTTCATGGCGACGGAAAAAGCAGTCGCGATTGGTTGTTTATTGAAGACCATTGCGCATTCTTGGACGCAGTGCTTCATCACGATATTAACGAAATAAAAGGCGAGGTTTTCAATGTGGGGTCCGGCAGGGATATCAGCATAAAAGAAATCGCCGAATTGGTAGTCGATAAAATGGGCAAACCAAAATCTCTTATCAAATATATAGGCGACAGGCCCGGACAGGTGTTTCGCCATACCGCTGATGTATCAAAAGCAAAAAAATATTTTAACTGGGAAGCTTTAACTCCTTTTTCTCATGGATTAGACAAAACCATTGATTGGTACATAAAAAACAAAAAATGGTGGAAAAAGAAACTGTGGATGCGCCATATCCCCATAATCAGCTCAACCGGCAAGATGGAAATGCACTAAACATGGATTCAACCAATACAAAATATATTTATTTTCACCGCCCTTGTTTAGGCAAGGAAGAAGAAACGGAAATTATTGCCGCTATGCGAAGCGGCTGGATAACCACCGGAGAGCGCACTAAAAAGTTTGAAAAAAAAATTTGTGATTTTACCGGTTCACCATACGCTATCGGTTTAAATTCTTGTACCGCTGGTTTACATTTGGCTTTACTATGTTGCGGCATAAAACCAGGAGATGAGGTTATAACCTCATCTATCACGTTCGCCTCGACCGCTAATGTTATAATACATTGCGGAGCGGTTCCCGTATTCGTTGATGTAGATAACGACACATTAAATATTAATCCCGAAGAAATACAAAAACACATTACAAAAAAAACCAAGGCAATAATCGCTGTTCATTTTCTTGGGCAGCCATGCAAAATGGATGAAATCAGTAAAATTGCCCAACAACATAAAATATCTGTTATTGAAGACGCCGCTCACGCTCTTGAAACCGTATACAAGGGGAAAAAGGTAGGCAGTATCTCTGGGTTTACCGCATTTAGTTTTTACGCCACAAAAAATATTACTACCGGAGAGGGCGGTATGCTGACCGTCCAAGATGAGGCAATGGCAGACAAAGCACGCATTATGAGCCTGCACGGAATAAGCAGAGACGCTTGGAAACGATACTCAGACTCAGGATACAAACATTGGGATATCCTGTACCCAGGGTTCAAATACAATATGTTCGACCTTCAAGCCGCGCTTGGTATCCATCAGTTAAATAAAATTGAGTCTTTCTGGATTAAACGCAAATCATTTGTTGAAAAATACAATCAGGAATTTATGGATATTCCAGCTCTTGAACCTGTGCCGCAAAATCTTCAAAACGAAAACGACAAAAACGCTTACCATTTATATGTGCTTAGAATTCGACCTAAATACCTAAAATCCTCAAGAGACGAAATAATGAATATGATACAGCAAAGCGGTATCGGGCTCGGTGTCCATTTCAGGGCTGTTCATTTAATGCATTATTACGCATCAACATACGGTTATGAAAAAGGGCTGCTTCCTGTCGCTGAAGATAATTCCGACAGGGTTTTTTCTATACCCCTTTACCCCTCATTGACAGATGATAATTTTGGATATATCGTAGATACTGTAAAAAAAGTGATCAAATCCGTAACCAAATAAATTATTCTGTTACAATTTTTTAAATACTTTTAAGTACAAGATAGAAATTTTTTTTACGGAGACTTAATTTGTGGTTTGCGCCAAAGATTATATAAAACAAGCCGGACAAATATTAGATGAAATTATCTCCATAGACTGCCGTAACGGATATTTAAGCGTTTCATGGACATCAAAAGAGATTGAAATTGTAGAGGATTTGCTAAAAAAAGCCATAGCTCTTGAACCTAATAACCCATCATATCAATATTGTCTTCAACAACTCAAAATCGCTCGGGGATTAGGGAAATCAGGATACGAAGGGATACGGGAACTAAACAATTTATATCCTGAATATATTGAAGCAACCGGTTTTATGTCTAATCCGGAAAAATGGTTATCACCCTTTTTATATCCATCATGGAACAAATGTTCAAATCAAGCGGATAAATCGTTTTCCAGGCTTCCTTCAGGCGGAACCAGGCTTATCTGTGTTAGGGAAGGAATAAAAAGAACAGTTTGTTTTTTTAGAAACATTCACTCCGGCGAAATGCCTGAAAATATAAAAAAAGCAAAAATTGATATTGATTTTAAACTGCTTGAAACTCCATACGGACCTATCGCGGGATTGTATACGTTAATCAAACCTTGCAAAGGCGATCCTCGTTTAAGTGAAACATTGCTCACCCTCGATTTATGTCCTGCGCAAATGAGCGATATTAGCGTTTGCGGATGCTGGCTTATAAGATTATTAGCTTATCAGCCTTACACATATATTATCTTAAATGATCCGAAAAAAGGGATTATCCTCAACCACCTGCACTATTTTAAATCTTGCCGTAAAAATAAGTTATATAAAATAGCCGATTACGCACGGAATGTTTCTCAACAGAATTTTTTTGATAAACAAAAAATGGATAACGCAAGAACATATTATATGAACAATGTGTCTTTAAAAGAATTGTTTTGACAATAAAAACTATAATTGTTTCAAAATATTTTTTTTAATGCTATTATTATTGTCTTAATGAAATAACTTAAGAAAATGTTTCTACAGGATTTTTCAGAACTATTATGAATAAGAAAAAGGTTTCGGCAAACACAAACGATTGTAATTCATCTGACAGTAATTATACTATGGAACACGCAGATTTAATGATAATCGTAAAATTGTGTAAACTAATGAACGCATCTTTTAACTATGATTTACTTCTGCAGGATATTATGAACTACTGCACAGATGTAATGAACGTGGAAGGCGCTTCGGTTCTACTATACGATGAACAGTCAAATAAACTGATTTTCCATCTTGCCACAGGTGATAAATCCGAAAAAATAAAAAAAATTTTTTTAGACTGCGATGAAGGGATAGCAGGCTGGGTATTCAACAATAACGCAACTATCTTATCAAATAACCTTGATACTGATAACCGCTTCTGTTCCCGCGTTGACAATGCGACCGGTTTCAAAACTAAATCAATATTAGCTGTGCCCTTATTGATAGGGAACAAAGTCATCGGTATTTTTGAACTGGTAAACAAAAAATCAAATACCGGATTTACGGATAGAGACCAATATTTAAGCGAAGGTCTTGCCGCCCAAATAGCTTTAGCTGTTGAAAGGTTAAGGCTTATCCATGAAAATATCGCAAAAAGCCGGTTAGCTACTATCGGAGAAACCGTTGCCGGACTTGCCCATTATATAAAAAATATCCTAACCGGACTTGAAGGCGGTAAAACTATAATCGATAAAGCATTGCCAAAAAATAACTACGATATCGTAAACTCAATTTGGCCGATTATACATAATGGGCTTAACAGGATATCAACTCTTACCCTGAATATGCTTGAGTTTTCTAAAGACCGTAAACCCGATTATACTCTGCAATCTATTGAATCGGTCATAACAGAGGTTATACAGCTATATAAAAATAAAGCTGAATTTGAGCATATCACCCTGAAATCAATCGTAGACGAAACAATAACCCCGTTTTATTTTGATAAAACAGGCGTTTTTCGGTGCTTGCTAAACCTAATATCAAACAGTTTCGACGCGCTTAGCAAAGTTGAATCCCCAAAAATATTTATTTGCGCTGAACAAACAGAAAAAGACGTGATTATTGAACTTACAGACAACGGATGCGGTATGAGCGAAGAATCAATAAAAAAAATAATGATGTCTACATTGTTCAGTTCTAAAGGAAGTCGCGGGACAGGATTAGGCTTGCCAGTTACCCGAAAAATTATACAGGAACATAATGGCAAACTTTATATTAAATCGGAATTAAACAAAGGAACAACCTTCACGATGATTTTGCCGAAAAATTTTAAACCAGACTACATTGAATAATAAATTTTACCAAATATTCCGGTTTGGCAGATAAGGTATGATTTCAGACAATTGATCGTAAAACAGAAAGATTATAACTGAAACAGCGATTAAAATGTAAATTACTATACTAACCGGATTGGTAAACAATTTTTTCAGGAACAACTTAAAACTGCTTATTTTATCCAGTTCATCCCTGTTGTGTTCCAGCATCCCCAATAGTTTCTGGAATTCAAGATATTTGGTATGCCATACAGTAATAATGCGTTTAGCGATACCGTCGGATAACTGGCTTGCATCTGATAGAGTAACCGCTTGGGTAATAATCTCAAGAGATTTTTCGTCTTTGGCGTTATCAATATCAAGTGAATTCATCATTACTGTATAATGGCGCGCGAGATAAGTTTTTACGTTAAAATAGTCCGCTTCATCCTGCTCGGTTATCTCTTTTTTTTCAGCGGCGTTTGTAAATAAACGATAAAACTCTTTCCAGAGACTAATAAACTCCTCAAAATCCCTAATTTGCTGTTCAAGTTTTTTATCTTTCAAGAGAATTCCTTTAAAAACAGTTTATTTACGCATACCCACTCTTTGAGCCGCTTGAAAAACTTTGCCCTCGGTTTGGATGGACGGAGCGATTATAATTTCCGTCAACTGCATTTCCCTTATATTTTTAGCGCCCACATTACCCATTGATGTCTGCAAAGCGCCCATAAGGTTTTGCGATCCGTCGTCAAGGTTTGCCGGACCAAACAAAATTTGTTCAAGTGTTCCTGTTGTACCTACATGAATTCTTGTGCCGCGCGGTAAATTTGAATGCGGTGTAGCCATACCCCAATGGTAACCTCGGCCAGGGGCTTCTTTAGATCTGGCGAAAGCCGAACCTACCATAACAGCGTCTGCGCCTGAAGCGAATGCTTTGCATATATCGCCCCCGTTAGACATACCGCCGTCAGTTATAATGGGGACATATCTGCCGGTTTGTTTGTAATAAAAATCTCTTGCCGCGGCGCTGTCTGCTGTTGCGGTAACTTGAGGGACACCTATTCCCAAAACGCCTCTTGTAGTACAAGCGGCGCCGGGACCTATACCGACCAGCAGCCCGCTTATTCCGGTTTCCATCAAAGCGAGTGCAACTTTATAAGTTACGGAATTCCCGACAATAACAGGGATTTTCATTTTTTTACAAAAGTCATTAAAATCAAGTGTTTTATATTCAGTAGATATATGCGTTACAGTTGTTACTGTAGATTGGACAACAAATATATCTGCTCCGGCATCCTGAGCTATTTTGCCGAATTTTTCTGCTCGTTGAGGAATAGCGGAAACAACTGCGGGCACGTTTGCCTTTTTGATTGTTTCAATTCGCTTAGCGATTAAATCTTCTTTTATAGGTTCGTTATAAAGACTTTGAACAAGTTTAGTTGCTTCTTCTTTAGACGCGACAGCGATAGAGTCAAGCACCTCATTTGGGTTTTCATAACGGGTTTGCACACCTTCAAGGTTAAGGACAGCGATACCACCCATTTTACCCATTGCGATAGCGAATTGTGTATCTACAACGCCATCCATCGCGGCGGCTAAAATAGGCACTTTAAATTTAAGGTTACCTATTTGCCACGATGTTTCAACCTCATTAGGATTTATTGTTATATCGCTCGGCACAAGGGCTATTTCGTCGAAACCATAACAGCGTCGAGCCTTTCGGCCTCTACCTACCCACATTCCCATGATTAATTACTCCATATTCTAAAAAAATTATATAAATTAAATTTTATTTAAAAAATACACCTCTTTTGTTATTTGAGCAATAACGCAGAGGGGGTAAGGATAATAAAAAAAAATAATAAATAATTAATTGTATATTGTCAATATCTTTTTATACATCAAGCAGCAGTGCTTGATGTATAAAAAAATGTGTAAATTTGCGATTAAGCTTAATTGAGGTGGTGAAAAAATTTAACCGGTAAATTTGCCGGTTAAAAAAAATCAAAAAGAAGAGTACAACTCCAATGTCAACAAAAACAAAAAGGAGGCGTACCCATGAAACAATTAGATATCAAAGGCAATTCTATCATCGAATGGCAAAATTTCAAGAGGCTTTATCGGGAAAATTTTTGGCAGCATCTTGAATCGTAAAATATGGAGATTAACAAAATAGCAATACAGGAACTCATAAACGAGGATTTTAATTTGCAAATTGGAAGAACACTCAAATATAAACGCTCATCCCACCGCAAATCGTACCGTAACGGATACCACAACCACAAAAGAAGTTTTTTCAAAGGTTAACGAAAGGTTTTGAACAAAAACTTGAGCAATTCAAATATCGCAGACTCGATAATTAAAAATACGTTTTTATCAATGGAATGCTTTTCGATACAAACTTGAAAAAAAGGCAGTCATTTTCGCATATGCCATGAACGATAAACAGCAATCCCAACTTTTATGGTGAGTTGTTGCCGACCAAGAAGATAAAATCTCTGCAAGATGGTTACTCGTAGATATTAAGCGAAGAGGTTTAAAAACACCTGAATTGTTTATATCAGACGAAGCAAAAGGAGAGCTTGTACCT
>JAGGZS010000212.1 GCA_021161885.1 bacterium | reverse complement strand
TTTCTATTCTTTTTAACGGATGAGTACTTTTGACGATTTTATCCAAATCGTAATTCATTATTGTCATCTGCGGATTCCTTTCGAGTATCATTTTTTATTCTTTCTATGAATCCACATTATATCAAATTCAACCCTATTTTTTATATCTCTTTATTTCGTCGCAACAGTCCCTCAATAACAAAAAAATTGGAAAAAATGTTTTCTTTGAAAACGATATTTTCTTATCGTACGCTTTTAAAGCTGGCAAAGATGTTCGCGCGATTTCCTGCAGGCTGTTACCGTTTTTTAAGGATTATTTTGCATGGTTCATTATCGAATAAAAAACAGCCGAAAAACTAAGTTCATAACTAATTTGATGAGCTTAAACGATGTATCTGACGGCGGGCTTGTTCGGCATATTTGGTATTGGGATATTTTCGTATTATTTTCATATACGATTCCATGGCAAGGTCCGAGCGTTCCACAAACTCATAATTTTTACCAAGCTGTAATTGTGTTTTTACCCAGTCGATTTCTTTTTTTGATAAACTATTGTTTTTCTTTTTAAGTGTTTCCTGCGCTTGAGGTATATTTTCTTTAGGTTCATCAACAATGAGGTCAGTAGGTATGCTTATTTCTTTGTGTTCGCCAAAATTTTCGTTTTTTTTGTCGCGAGCTTTCTCGGCTATTTCTCTTCTTCGTTCTTGAATTATTGTTCTGGCAACCTCTTTTTTTATTCTGTCTTCTTCCATATTGGTTTCATAAATCAAAAAAAGCATTAAATAAACAATACTTACGAATACAGCGGCTTTAACCGATATTTTCAGTAATTTCAAGATTTCTTTTTGTTTAATGGCGCGTTGTTCTTGGGAAAGGCGCAAAGTAGCTTTAATCTTTTCTTCCATAAGGGAAGCCTGCGCTTTTTCTTTTTCTTTTTCAAGTTCCGCCTGAGCCCGCGCTTTTTCTTTAGCAGTGGCAGTCCTTACAATTTCTGATATTTTCTGTTCCGACCGAAATTTATCTAACGCCTCAAGCATTTCCTGGGCGCTTTGGTACCGTTCTTCTTTCTTTTTCGCTGCGGAGCGCATAATAATCCGCTCGATTTCCTGAGGTATATCCGGGTTGCATTCGGTTGGGCGTCGCACATTTTCTTTTATTATTCTGTTGGCGATGATACTCATAGGGCTTTTTCCCTGATACGGGGTATCACCTGTTAAAAGCTCGTAAAGAACTAATCCTAATGAATAAATATCCGTACGCCAATCGACTTGTTCGCCAGCCGCCTGCTCAGGCGACATATATTCCGGTGTGCCCAGAGTAATACCGTCTCCCTCAAGTTTCTCCAGATCAAGATGTTGAGCGAGCCCGAAATCCGTCAAAAAAACCCTGCCGGATACATCAAGCATAATGTTAGCCGGCTTGATATCCCTGTGAATAACATTTTTGCTATGAGCGTATTCAAGAGCCCTAAGTGTCTGTATAATAATATCTATTGCCCATAAGAGAGGTATTTGCTGGTCTGTTTCAACCGATTTTTTTTTAATATTAAGAATCTCTTCGAGAGTTTTTCCTTCTATAAATTCCATAGCGAAAAAATGGGATTCCTGCCACGCTGAAAACTGATAAACCTGTATGATGTTCGGATGATGCAAGGTAGCAATGGCTTGGGCTTCGCGTTTGAATCTTTCTATGGATATAAACTCATTTATTAAATCATTAGGCAGAAGTTTAAGGGCAACTTTACGTTTGAGGGATATCTGTTCGGCTTCATAGACTATCCCCATTCCGCCTTTAGCGATCAACCGCACAATATGAAAATCGCCGAGGTCTTTGCCGATCAGCTGTAATATGCTCGATTCCGACTGGCTATGGATATCTTGTGATATATCCTCTTTATTATCCATTATTCTCTAATTTTTCCATCAATTTTCTTTCCCGCTCCGCTTTTTTCAGGCATTGTTTAAAATCGGTATATTTCACAAAAAGCTCGTTTGTTTTAATTTTTATGTCATCATCTTTATGTTCAAGTGTTTTAGCTACCATTTGAGAACATATATCTTGAATATCATTAAGCAGAGCCGTAAATTCATCTTCCCGGGTTTTAGGTTTTAAATTTTCTTCCGCCTGATCAAGTATTTTGCTAAATTTTTCTATTTCATAAACCAACCGTTTATATTCTTTATCGTTTTTATGTTTAGTAACAAGCATATTTATTTTGTTAATCCGCCAATCCATTCGGTTATAAAGAGTTAAAAGGTCGGTAATTTTTTCCTCTTTTTTAAACTGGGCATAAGATAATGTAGCTGTAAATATAAAAAAAACACTCAATAGCAATACCAATTTTTTCATTTTATTATCTCCTTAATTTATGGATAGTTATTAATTTTTCGACTTCATAATTCCTTAAAATATTCATAAAAAAGATATTCTCTTTTACCAGTTTTTTTATCGGTATGTTTATATATGGATGTTAGCATTAAATGACCTTGCCCAACGAGTTGCGGCAGTTCCTTAATATACTTTGAAATAAACGATTTATCAAGCAGAAGATATTTCGGGTTTCTGCTCTGTAAAAAATATGTTATCTGCGATAACGGCAAATCGCATTTAGGTACGGTAACCGATTTTACCCCGGCATAAAATGTTATCCGCGGGTCATCGACGGCATAAAGGGAATTTGTGTCGCCGTTTACCATTATCCATCCGGCTATGTCTTTAATATATTTCTTTTTAAACCGGAGCGGCTTAAAGGTTTTCGGCGCAAACACGCAAACACATATAAATGTTAAAATAAAGCCGGCAGTAAATTTTCTAAACTTCAAGATTTGTTTTACTTGTTTAAAATTGCCTGCCACATCAATGCCCTTAGCGGCGAAACAAAATAAAATTGTTACGATAGGAAGCATATGCCGTTTGCTTATGTAATAACCGAGCGAAAGTTTATAAAGCACATAAAGATACAAAAACACAACACTGAATATTATATATAACATTAATTTTTGTTCCCGCGATTTATCTTTAAGTCCGTACAGCAATCCTATTATCATAAAAATAAATAAAAGGGGATGATAAATTTTAAAAAAAGTATTTGTTAAAGAGATACAGGCTTTGTTTTTTTTGCTAAATGCTTGAAAAACAGGGCGTTTTTTTGAAATATCTGCCGTATGCGGTACACTTTTGTTATTAGAAGAAATTTCAACAGCTGGTTCGGTTTTAATTATAAGCGGCTGATTATCCGCAAATAATTTTTTGCGGATAAAATAAGGCAAAAAATCACGGTTTCTTTTTTTTGTAGTTATCTGCCAGTATCCGGTTTTATGTTTTATGGCAATGAGATAAGGAGAACTAAAGAGCATAAAGCCGGCAATAAGCAGGATCAACGCGGTTAAACCGGATAAAAAACGTTTCTTTTTTTTGATACCGAAAAAAATACGCGCCGCGCAAAAAAGAGCGAGAACCAAAAATACGCCTATACCCTCAGGGCGGGTTAAATATGCCAGAGCCGCCGAGCCGCCTGATAAAAAAATCAACCGAATATTTTTCTTTTCGGTTAAAGACAAATAACCCAGCCATAAAGAAATCATTATAAAAAATATATATGTTGATCCCGATAAAACATCGGCGCAATACCTTACGGCATAAGGATGAAACGCGTAAAGCAGAACAGCTGTTTTAGCTACGGTTTCATCAAATAAATCTTTTGTTAAATAAAACAAAGGTATCAGGGTTAAAACACCCATTACGACAGCCGCTATTCTGGCGGAATATTCCCAATTAGGGATAAGAAAATGCCATAAAAAAATTAATACGCAATATAGGGGATGATACTGCTCGGACAACACCGCATTTATATCACCGGCATAAAGATTCTGCGCCATTGCGATAAATCGTGTTCCGTCACGGGCAATGATGTATATCAAAAATGTTACTATTAGCCTTACCAACAAGGCGATAAACAATATTTTTCTCATGATTTTCCTAAAAAAATTATGCTGTTGCAACCAACAAAGCGCCTAAGACCATCATTATACAGGCAAAAGCATTTTGAATCAATCTTTCTTCTTTGAATAACCAGTGCCCAAAAAAAACGTTTAACACCAAGTTCATCCGCAAAGAGCTTTTAAAGGACATATAAAACCATCTTTTTTATTGCTACCTTCGTAATACTACATGCGTAAGCTTGTAGATGGAAGCCATCCGCGCAAGCGGACGAACGAAGTTCGGAATATAAATCCTACGGGTGTGAACCCGTAGTTGTTTAGTATTATGTATATTTAACGAGTACGCCCCGGCTTGAAACCATTATTATCCCCAAACAACCTACATAAACAGGTATTGCGTATCCGATTCTAAGCCTAAAAACCACCCGCATTGAACCAGCTTAGATGTTTTTTTGTCATACTATCGACAAGAAAAACCGAAAAAGCGCTCATTAACGCGATTAAGTTCCATATCATAACAGATAATTCACCTTAATAAAAAATGATTAACATTTACTCAACTAATTGTTATATTATAGGATATTTATTGAAAGCCAAACTATTTTTGAGGTTTTTATATGATACGATTATCCGAGACAATATGCAGAAATTTATCTTCAGCGATTTTAAGGGAATATATCGAGACAAACGGTAAAGGCGGATATTGTTCATCGACTATCGCCGGATTAAACACCCGCCGATATCACGGTCTGCTTGTGAGCGCTCTTAACCCGCCTGAAAACCGCCACGTTATAGTTTCAAAAGTTGAAGAAACCATTGTCATTCAAGGCGATAAATACAGTTTATCAACAAACCAGTATAAAGGCGAGGTTTATCCTAACGGTTATAAATATTTACGGGAATTCCGGTTGAATCCGTTTCCGAAATTTATTTATCAGATAGGAAAATACCGTATAGAAAAAACTATTTTTATGATTCATGGTAAAAATACAACCGTTATAAAATATCTTGTGCTGCCGGACAACGGAGAAGTGGAATTATACATAAGACCCCTGCTTGCTTACCGAAATTATCACGATCTGCAAAAAGGCAGTCAGGAAATGGTCCACTGCGTTAAATGTTCACAGAACACCGTAAAAATTAATCCGAACTGGACTCTGCCTCCGCTTTATATATATCATAACGCCGACGTATTTCGGGAAAAAGGCTTCTGGTATAATAATTTTGAATACAGGGAAGAAGCATACCGCGGTTACGACTGCCATGAGGATTTATACAACCCGGGATACCTTATCTATACGTTTTATAAACCAAACCACTACGACGCCTGGGCGGCTTTTTCTACAGAACCGCTGATAGATGTTAATATTCCCGCCATGGTTGAAAAAGAGATAAGCCGCAGGTCAAAACTTGTTAAAACAATATCATATAAAGAAAATTTTCTCGAATCTCTTATACTCGCCGCTGATTCCTTTATAGTAGAATATGACGGCAGAGCTAATTCAAGCATCATTGCCGGATACCACTGGTTCGGGCAATGGTCAAGAGACGCATTGATTTCATTACCGGGATTATGCCTTTGTACAGGCAAATATGATATTGCGAAAAATATACTCCATACTCTAAGCAAACAGACAAAAGCCGGATTACTGCCTAATTTTTACGATGAAGACCAAAAACCGGTTTATAACACCGTCGACAGTTCACTTCTGTTTTTTTATGCCCTTTACAAATATCTTTTATATACCAATGATTATAAATTCGCTGTTTCACTTATTCATAGACTAAAAAAAATTTTAAATTGTTATGCGCAAGGAACTCTTTTCGGAATACATCAGAACAAACAAGGACTCCTTGAATTTGAAGAAAAAGAGTTACCCCTTACTTGGATGGACGCTATAGGGCGTGATTCAAGATCGTATCCACGCTCTGGTATGGTTGTTGAAATAAACGCATTGTGGTATCAGGCTTTTAAGGTTATGGAACTTATAATGAGTAAAACGGATTATCTGTCCGACGCCGTCTATTACGGACAAACAGCGGATAAAATAAAAAAACAGTTCAATAAAACTTTCTGGGATAACAAGCTGAACTACTTTGTAGATTTTATCGATTCCGATTACGTTGAAACCGCTCTGCGCCCAAACCAACTTTTCTGTATAGGTATGCCCTTTCCCATAGCTTACAAAAAATATTGGGAACCGGTGCTTAAAATAACCGCTGAAAGACTTCTTACACCTTACGGAATACGCACACTCGCTCCTGAGCATCCTTGTTACCGCGCTCATTACAGAGGCAGTGAAGGGGCAAGAAAAATAGCTTATCATCAAGGCACTGTCTGGCCTTGGCTTCTAGGAATATACGCTAGCGCTGTTACGCGTCTGCGCGGGTATAACGATGATACCCATTCTTATATAACTTCCTTGTTCCTTACGGTCAAAGAACATATGCAGGTAAGTGGTGTGGGGACATATTCAGAAATATTTGACGGAGATATTCCTTATTATTTCAGGGGATGTATCTCGCAGGCATGGAGCGTAGCGGAAATATTGCGAACTTATAATGAAGAAATTCTGGGGCAAGGCTCTTATAATTCTCTTTTTGATAAAATAAACAGTAAACAAAAGCGCTAAAGTATTTACATAAAAACATTGTTTAAATCTTCAAATAAAGTTGACGAATTAACTGAAATATCCTTCAATGTTTCATTGCTGATATTCATATCCATTTTTAGTTTTTCAAACCTATTGGTATCAGTATCATTTAGTCTTGAGTCGGAACAGAAAAACTGGGCGAGGCTCACAAATTTAATTAAAGAATAAATTGACTCATTATTCTCTATTTCTTCGGGAACATCAAAAGGGTTGTGGTGGTGCTTGATTACATGAATCATTCTTGCCGGAAAATTCCAATAACTCGCGAGATAAGCTCCCAGTCCCATATGGCTTATTTCTAATACTTTAGTTTCCGCGTCATAAAGCGGTAATTCTTCACTTATAATGTTAAAGAGTATTTCAGCGTATTCATCCTGCAGATATTTCATAATAATAATTCTGCCTAAATCATGCAGAAGTCCGGCGGCAAAAACTTCATCAGGTTGAGGATACCCATAGCGAGATGCAATTAGGCGGGCATAAACCGCTACGTTTAAGGAATATTTCCCCATTTCAATAAGTTCATCTTTGAGTTTACCCTTGTGGTCATTCATTGTGCTGAAAACAGAAATTCCCATAGCAATATTTTTTATAGATGAAGTACCGAGAATTACTATTGCCTGCGGGATAGTTGATATTTGCCTTGAATAACCAAAATAAGCTGAATTAGCCAGACGCAGCACCTTCACGGAAAAAGCCTGATCCGTTGATATAAGTTCCGCGATATTTTCTATGGTAGAATTATCATCGTCAAGCACAGATATGATTTTATTTATCTTCGTGGAAAATAAAGGAAGGTTGCCGATTTTTTTTATTAAAAATTTTAATTTTTCCGATTCCATTGATCTCCGCCTTTAAAGGCATACACTTTTTCGAAATATATATCGGTATATTTGTATAAATATATAGAAAAAATTATTTTGTAAGCCTTAAAAACCTATTTTTCGTTTTAAGTTTAGTAGTGATT
>JAGGZS010000257.1 GCA_021161885.1 bacterium | reverse complement strand
GGGGTATAGGCTTAATGAGCGACTCTGACGATACGCTTACGTCCACAGACGCTTGTTATTACAATATATATTTGAAAAACAGGTCTTAAAAAATGATACGACATAACCATTTAACCCATAACCATCCATATATAAAAAAAACCGCGCATTTTTTTGTAAATCTTTTTGACTATATAAACCATAGAAAATTGAAACATATCGTTTTCGCGTTAATTCTTTTATTTATGGCACTTTCAGTGATAAAAAATATTTATATTTCGCTAATGTGCTCAAGAAAGGTTTACAGCTATTCCTCTTCACAAGTAAAACACCTTAAAAATGATATTGAAACCAATGAAGCCTGGATACTGTTTAATAAACATTTTCCAAATTTAATAAACTCGCCGGCATTGCCAAATTATTTTCCCAACGGCATATCTTACCCTGCTTTTTTATACACCAAAAATATTCCTTACGAGAACGGTTATATGCTTAATCTTTGGCTGTTTGCCAAGGTGGAAAGTTTAAAAAAAGAAGTATCGTTAAAAACTTGTATCTTGAAAATGATTGTGCTCAAAAACAACACCGCAATAACATCTTATGAATTAAGCGGCAACCAAACTCTAAATGCTTTACAGCAACCCGCCTTAGAAAAATTAAAAGATTATCTTAAAGAAAATGTGTACCGTCCGTAAAAAATTATAAACTATATTTTTTGTCCTCTACGGCACATTCGACGTTATTAAAAAGTGTTTTCGCGTATTTTTCTTTTGCTAAAACCTGTTCGTCGGTATCGTTGGGATCGTGATGTGTCAGCACTAATTTTTCAACGCCAGATTTTTCAGCTACTTCCACTGCCATCTCCACAGTGCTGTGTCCCCAGCCTTGTTTTGGAGAGCGGATGTCAGTATAGAGTTCGCTGGTAAACTGGGCGTCATGAATTAATAAATCTGCGTGTTCAGCGAATTTTATTAATCGCTGGTCTCCGCCTGCGTATCCTTCGGTATCCGTAGCGAAAATAAGTTTTTTGCCTTGCCAGAGCACTGAATAAATATATATGCCTACTTTAGGATGGGCATAACCTTTTAGGCAGCGGATTTGAATATCATTGCCGCTTATTTTTTTTGTCTGTTCTTTGGAAAAAATTATGTTTTTAGGCATTCCTGTTTCAGGAGAACAAACAACGGTGTCCCCGTCGGATAACTCCTGAACCAGTTTTCTTGATTTCATTTCCGAAAATTCTACAGGAAAAAAAGGAGGAAGCATTGCCTGCGACAACACATCTACCAAAGGGTCTTGAAAAACTGATGGGCCGAAAATATTTAATGATGTAGACGAAAAATATGCCGGCTCAAAAAACGGGAGCCCTTCGGTATGGTCATGATGAATATGGGTAAAGAAAATATTAACATAAATAGGCTGGTTATTTTTCTTTTTTTTCCGACATAACTCCTGTCCGAGGGTAATAATCCCTGTGCCTGCATCAAAGATAATAAGGCAATTGCCTATTTTTACTTCAGTACAAGTTGTGTTCCCGCCGTAAATGATTGTATCTTTACCGGGTTTAGGGTAACTGCCTCGACACCCGCGAATTATAACTTCAAACTTAAAATCTGAATTCGGCATAACAGTTTTCCTTTGTTACTGAATTAACTTATATTAACATATAATGTATTATACAATTTATCTATTTGTTTAAACAGCGTTTTTTATTTTTTTAACGCATTGATTACCGCTTTACAGAAAACGGGTAAATCATCGGGTTTACGCGATGTTATTATGTTAGCGTCGACAACTAGTTCGCTGTCTTCAAATAGTCCTCCCGCATGTATTAAATCGTCTTTTACAGCTCTGTACGAAGTAACCTTTTTGCCGTTTACAATATCGGCAGAGGCTAAAACCCATCCGCCGTGGCAAATTGAGGCGATAACCTTTTTGTCCTGATTAAGTTTTTTGACAAACGATATAACCGAATCATAAATACGAAGATGATCGGGCGCCCATCCGCCCGGAATAATAACCGCAGAAAAAGATGAAGGATCGACTTTATCCACATCAGCATCAACTTTAACCGGTATACCGTATTTACCAAAATATGTGTGAGCTGAACCTGTGCCGAGAAACAAGACTTCATACCCCTCTTCCTTCATCCTGTAATAGGGATAATATACCTCAAGGTCTTGAAAATCACGTTCTACTAAAATTGCCGCCTTTTTCATGACATACTCCTTTATTGAAAAAAATGCGTGCCGTAAATATATTCTTTTTATATTATAATAAGATTAAACGGGATAAAAAGCTCTTTTTATAAAATTTTTAAAATTTCGCGCGGATAAGATATAATATAATCCGGACTAAGTTTTTTTATAGATACGTTACATCCGTAACCCCATAACACGGCACAGCTTGAAACACCGGAGGCTTTTGCGGTTTTTATATCCACAGGCATATCTCCGATTATTAAAGTTTCCTCTTTTTTAACAGAGAATTTATTAATTAGATAGTTTATGCTCTCAGGCGACGGTTTTTTGCCGTAAGGATTATCGCCCCCAAGCCATGCGGAAAAATAGTCCGATATACGAAGATTAGATAATATGGGAGATATAAATTCTTGGTTTTTATTGGATAACACGGTTATTTGACGGTTACCGTTTATTGTGCATAGCATATTTTTTATTCCCTGATAACAACAGGTTTTTGTGCTCAGATTTGTTCGATAATGTTTGATAAAATAATCGTGTACTCTAATAAAAACCGCGGGGTCCGTATTTTTGCCTAATGCTTGTTTCAAAAAATTATCGACCCCGGTTCCTATCATTTGCTTAACTTGAGTTAACGTGAACGGAACTCTCCCGCATTCAGCAAGGGCATAATTGAATGAATCGGTAATATCGGCGAGTGAATTTATAATAGTTCCGTCAAGATCAAAAATTATTAATTTAAACGCCACTTGAAAATCTCCGGTTTAAAGTTATTAAAATAAAGACCGCTGATTTTAGTTAATATCAATATTTAGTTTCAAGGTTAAAATCAATAAAAATACCAATCCGTATTAATT
>JAGGZS010000018.1 GCA_021161885.1 bacterium | reverse complement strand
TTTAAAAAAAATTAAAACAAACCACCGGGAATTAAAAATAAAAGAACCCTCTTTTTTTAAAATAGATAAAAATTTTTTTAATGAAGGCTCGTTAAATACCAAAAGAGTATCTGCCTGTTCAATTATTGGAGATGCTATCTGGGAATTAGAGATACGCACACCGCATCTTGTAGTGCCGCCTCTTACTTCCGCCCCGTAAGACGGAAAAAAAGTAACTTCGTAACCTTGTTTCATAGCCGCGTTGGCAAATAATTTTCCGCACGCCAGAATACCTTGTCCGCCGGATCCCGAAATAATCAAATCGAAATTCATATTATTCATCCTTAATAATTCCAAGTGGATAATTTTTCACCACAGTTTCGTTAATATGTTTTAAAGCGTTTATCGCAGTCATACCCCAGTAAGTCGGGCAGGGAGACAAAATTTCTATTAGAGAAAACCCTTTGTTATCCATTTGAATTTGAAGGGATTTTCTCATATATTCTTTAGTTTTATTGATTTCTTTAGGGCTTGTTACAGTCCCTCTGGCAAGATAAACAACATTTTTGAAATCTTGTAAAATTTTCAAAATATCAATAGGGGGGCCAATCTCTGTTTCATTTCTGCCGTAAGGAGTTGTTAAAGTTTTCTGACCGCTCAAGGTAGTAGGCGCCATTTGTCCGCCGGTCATGCCGTAAACATTATTATTAACAAAAAAAACGGATATTTTTTCACCGCGGTTAGCTGCATGGACTATTTCCGACAATCCGATTGCCAAAAGGTCGCCGTCGCCTTGATACGTAAACACTACCTTATCTGGTAACGACCGTTTTATTCCAGTAGCTACAGCCGGAGCCCTGCCGTGAGCCGCTTCGCTTACATCAAATTTCCAGTAATCATAAGCTATAACAGCACAGCCTACAGGAGCGATAGCAATAACTTTTTCTGTAATATCTAACTCATTTACAAGTTCAGCCACCAGCCGATGCAGTATTCCGTGCCCGCAGCCGGGGCAGTAATGCGATCTTATTTTCCTTATTTCGTCAGGGAGTGTATAAGTTGTCATATATGAACTCCATGTTTTGCTATAATAGTTTCAACTTTATCTTCAACCTCTTTAACAGTCATAGGCCTTCCGCCAAGCACACCGAGAAAATTTACAGGTTTACGGCTGCCGACAGTGAGTTTAACATCTTCAATCATTTGTCCGGCGCTCCATTCTACCACAAGATATTCTTCTACTGATAAATCTAATTTTTTCAATTCATCTTTAGGAAACGGCCATAAAGAAACCGGTCTGAAAAGACCAATTTTTATGCCTTTTTTCCTATACTTATCAACAACAGGTTTACATATTCTCGAAGGAGTGCCATACGCGATAATCAATATTTGCGCGGATTCGGTTTTATATAGTTCCGCTCTTTGTTCATTTGAGGTTATCAGTTTATATTTATTCTGCAGTTTTTCTTGATGAGCCTCAGATTCATTATCATTTAGATATAATGATTTAACAACATTTGGCTCCCTGTTTTCAGCTCCTGTTAAACACCATGTTTTATCGTAGCTGTTTATATTGTTCGGTTTACCGATTAGAACCGGTTCACGCATTTGACCTTGTATTCCATCGAGAAGCAGAAAAACAGGAATCCTGTATTTATCCGCGAGTTCAAAAGCTGTTTGGGTTAAATCAGCGCATTCCTGAACAGATGCCGGAGCAAGAACAATTACATGGTAATCACCATGTCCCCCGCCTTTTGTAGCTTGAAAATAATCGCTTTGAGAAGGAGTTATATTTCCCAGTCCGGGACCTACTCTCATTACATTTATAACTACAACAGGCAGTTCGCAAGAGGCCATGTATGAAACCCCTTCCATCTTTAAACTTATACCCGGACTTGACGATGAAGTCATTGTTCGTTTCCCTGTAGTCGACGTTCCGAAGGTCATATTAATTGCCGCTATCTCGCTTTCGGACTGGATAAAAACACCGTTTACCTCAGGCATCCTTTTTGACATATAAGCTGAAATTTCGTTCTGTGGAGTAATCGGATAACCGTAATAAAACAAGCAGCCCGCCTGAACAGCCGCTTCGGCTATTGCCTCGTTACCGCATAATAAAATTTTGTCGTTCATTTTGTATCTCTTTTTCACTGTTTATTTATCATCTTGTATTGTTATTGCCCAGTCAGGACACATTGTAGCGCATAAACAACATGCGATACAACTGGTTTCGTCAGTACAGAGAACATAACAGTTTCCGTAATCGTTACGTTCTGTCCCCATTTTTAAAATTTTTTTCGGGCATACAGGTATACACAACCCGCAGGCTTTACATTTATTTTTATCTATTTTCACTTCAGGCATATTATTTTTCGCCTCCCCAATTTAGTTTTTGCCGCAAAATAGTAAAATAAGATAAGGTGTCAAAAGTAATCAAGTTAATCGGATTAGATGAGCGTTTTATTGTTAATTGCTCGCCTTTGCGCAATGGAAAAACTGTTTGTCCGTCTATGGTTATTAAACCTTCTCCTTCCGAAGAATGCAATAAAATTTTTATGCGTGATTCTTTTGATAAAATTAACGGTCTGTTAGTTAAAGTATGCGGACATATAGGAGTTAAAAGGATATTTTCGTTATCAGGAGTCAAAATAGGTCCGCCAGCTGAAAGTGAATAGGCTGTTGAACCTGTCGGAGTAGCGGCGATAACCCCGTCCGCAGTATAAGATGTCAAATAATTATTGTTAATAAAGACCTTTAATGTAATTACCCTTGAAATCAATTCCCGAGATATTACGATATCGTTAAGAGCATGCCATTGTTTATGCGAAGATTTTATTGAGCACACAAGAGCCATTCGTTTTTCAACAGAATATTGTTTTGAAGCAAGCATCTCTAAAGCATTGTCAAGATTTTCCGGCGACGATTGAGTTAAAAAACCAAGCCTGCCGAGATTTATTCCCATAAGCGCAATACCGCTTGAACCGACTATTGCAGCCGCCCGCAGCATTGTGCCGTCTCCGCCAAGAGCTATTATTAAATCTACATTGTCTTTTAATAATTTTTCTTCAATGAAAAGATTAGGACAGCCGATTTTATCGGATACAGATTTATCACTGATAAAACATCGCCAATTTTTATTAAACGCAAATGTTACTATTTTTTTTACAACTTCAGAGGTAATATCTTTTTTAGGATTAACCAGCAACCCTATTTTATATTTTACAGTTTTACTGCCCATAGGACATACTCCCTGTTGCCGGCAGGTCCGAGAATGGGTGATTTTACCTGTCCGCGAACATCCAAGCCGATAGACTCAAAAAAAGTTTTTCTCTCAGCCAAAATATTTTGTATTACTTCAGTATCCCTTACTACGCCGTTTTTGGATATTTGATATCTCTCAGCCTCAAATTGAGGTTTTATTAAAGCCAATAAATATCCATATTGCTTTAAGGCTTTTATAACCGCCGGCACAATTTTTTTTATAGAAATAAATGAGACATCAATTGTTATCACGTCTACTTTTTCAGAAATATCGTTTTCCTTGAAATACCGGGCGTTTTTATTTTCAATCAAACAAACCCGTTCGTCATTTCTAAGCGACCAAGCTATTAACCCTTTGCCGACATCTACGGCATATACTTTTTTTACGCCTGCCTGAAGCATACAATCAGTAAACCCCCCGGTAGAAGAACCGACATCAAGCGCTGTCATACCGCACAGGCATAAATCAAAAGAATTTATCGCTCCTTCAAGTTTATAACCGCCTCTGCTTACAAATTTTTCTTTTTCTTTAACCTTAAAAACCGTGTCTGCGCTAACCAATTGCCCGGGTTTAAGATTAGGATAACCATCAGCGACAACCGCCCCTGCCATAACAGCCCGTTTGGCGCGTTCTCTAGATAAATATAAACCAAGTTTTACCAGTAACTGATCAACCCGCTGTTTTTTTTTCATTTATTTATTCCGAATAAGCAAGAAAAGACCGCGAAGAAATAGCCTGTAAAAAATCCAATACACTTTTTCTTATCCCTTCTTTATCCAAACCGCATAAAGAATAAAGTGAATCAAAATCGCCGTGCGGGATAAATTCGTCTTTCAATCCTAAACGCAAAATAGGTACTGAATGATAACCTAATTCATGAACCGCTTCAGTAACAGCTGAGCCGAATCCGCCGCTAAGAGCGTTATCTTCAATAGTGATAATAGGTTTATTATTATGTAATACCGATTTAAGCAATTTTTTATCTAAGGGCTTGATAAATCTTGCGTTTAGGACGCCGATATTAAAACCTTTTACCGCAAGTTCATCGCTAATTTCTTTGGCAGTATAAACATGGTTTCCGATAGTAACTATTGTCGCGTCTGTCCCGTTTTTAATCAACTCCCCTTTACCAATAGGAATTAGTTCAGCTTCGGTATCTGTTAAGGGGACAGGTATAGGCCTGCGAGGAAACCTTATAGCAAAAGGTCCGTTATGACTGATTGCGGTTTTAAGCAATGATTGAAGTTCATTTCCGTCTTTAGGCTGAGCAACTGTAATGTTTGGGATACATCGTAAATAAGACAGATCAAAAACGCCGTGATGAGTCGGTCCGTCAGCGCCGACAAGACCAGCTCTATCTAAAATAAAACAAACAGGCACATTTTGCAGGCAAACGTCATGAATAATCTGGTCGTAAGCGCGCTGTAGAAAAGTGGAGTATATCGCGACAACAGGTCGCAATCCTTCTTTAGCCATTCCTCCGGCAAACGTTACAGCGTGCTGTTCGGCTATACCCACATCGTAAAACCTGTCCGGATATTTTTCTCCAAATTCCGTAAGTCCGGTACCCGAACACATCGCGGCGGTTACCGCGACTATTTTAGAGTTTTTCTCGCCCATGCTTAATATCGCGTCGCCGAAAACAGATGTATAACTGACTGTATTGTTTTTTGTTTTTGCTTTGCCTGTTAAGATATCAAAAGGAACAGTTCCATGAAATTTTTCAGGATTTTCTTCCGCTGGTTTATAGCCTTTACCTTTTTTTGTAATAAGATGCAGAAAAATAGGTTCTTGATTATCTTTTATGCTTTTTAAAAGTTCAATAAGCTCTATAACATTATGTCCGTCAACAGGACCGAAATATCTAAATCCTAATTCCTCAAAGATCAACCCCGGCACAATCAATCCTTTTATGGTTTCTTCAACTTTATGTGATGTTTTTACAACATTATGTCCGATAGAAGGAATTTTTTTTATAAATTCTTCAATATCTTTTTTTAATCTGTTATAAAACGGAGCGGCTATAATTTTGTTAAGATATTTTGATATTCCGCCTACATTTTTTGAAATCGCCATTTCGTTATCATTTAAAACGACCAGAAAATTTTTCTTTAAATGCCCGGCGTTATTAAGAGCCTCATAAGCCATTCCGCCTGTTAGTGTAGCATCTCCGATAACAGAAATTACTTTACCGTCTTTGCCTTGTTTATCAATGGCTGTCAACATACCCAACGCCGCTGATATAGCAGTATTGGCATGTCCGGCTATGAAGGCATCGTGCTCGCTTTCGTTTTGGTTGGGAAACCCGCTTATGCCTTTATACGTCCTTAATGTATGAAAACTGTCCTTACGTCCTGTAAGTATTTTATGAGCATACGATTGATGTCCTACATCCCATACAAATTTATCATAAGGGGAATCATAAATATAATGAAGAGCTACAATAAGTTCTACAGCTCCTAAACTCGATGCCAAATGACCGCCTGTGCAGGAAACACATTCTATTATTTTTTCCCTGATTTCCCGACAGACAAAAGGTAACTCAGCCAAAGGAATATTTTTCAAATCCTGCGGTGAGTTTATTGTCGATAAATACGATTTATTCATAATAAAATTCTCCGGTTCAGAACAATAAATCCTCAAAACTGTCTTTATGTTTTTGTTCGTAAACCTTTTTTGGTTTATCAAGTTCAGCCGCTTTATCATCAAACTTAGTTTCAAGTTTATCCGTTTGCAAACCTTCATTATAAGATTCTATTCCTTCCGGTTTATTACCTGTTTCTTTCTCAGTCATTTCGGAAGTAACCGCATCATTTTTTTCAGGCACAACTTGTTCATCTATTTTATTTATTTTAATATTTTCGGTTTCTTTTTCGCTTTTAGATTCTGATGAATCGGATAATTTTATTATTTTATTATCCTGCTCTGCCGGAGCAATAATATTTATTTTGGGTTCGTAAGACGATTGCGGTTCATCTGTTTTTGTATCGTTTCCGGCACAATTATTAGGTGCAGGTTCAGGTGCAGGTTCAGGTGCAGGTGCAGGTGCAGGTGCAGGTGCAGACAAATCAGTATTATTTGTTGGTTCTGTTTTATCTGAATTCCCTAAAAAATTTTTCAGTTCGACTGATCCGTCTGGTTTACGGGTCAAAATTTCTATTTTCTTTTCCGCTTTATCGAGTTTTTCCCGACAAAACTTTGCCAGTTTAATGCCGGATTCATATTTTTTTATTGAATCGTCAAGCCCCAGCCCCTCAGTTTCCATCTGCGATACAATATTTTCTAACTCTTTTAAAGCGTCTTCGAATTTTTTATCCTTCATTTAAACCTCACTTAATCTATAATTATATTTTTATACTACAAATTAAAAAAAAATTCTACTTATATTTTTTTTTCACACAGACTCTATCAGCGGTAGCTGAGACATCTCCGTCAGAAAAAAATATTTTAAGTCTTTGCCCCGGAACAATTTCTTTGACAGATTTTATAGTTTCCCGATTTTGAGGGTCTACAGTAATGGTATACCCCCTAAGTAAAGAGCGAGTAGGGCTATATGCATGCAGTTTTTCCGTATAGAGTGTTAAACTGTGGTTTAAAATTTGCAAACGATATTTCAAACCTTTTTTTAATCTTAGTTCCAAATCATCAATTTGCTGTTGGCACTGTCTTATTCTGCTTAGCGGTTGAGTAAAAACCCAACTGTTCGATAAATTTTCGACTTTGTTTTTCAGTTGAGTCAGACATTGGTTAATTCTCAAATTCAATATATTCTCAATATTTAAAATTTTATTTAAAAATTCTTCTTTGCTTGCTACAACCAATTCCGCAGCGGCTGAAGGTGTAGGCACTCTTAAATCGGCTGCGTAATCGGATATAGTCCAGTCTATTTCATGTCCCACTGCCGAGATAACAGGTATATTTGAATTAAAAATGCTTCTCGCTACAATTTCAGTATTAAACGCCCATAAATCTTCTATGCTTCCTCCGCCTCGAGTAACCAGAATTACATCCACAAGATTCAAACGGTTAAATTCATCTATGGCGAAAGATATTTCAGGCGGCGCCTGCTCGCCTTGCACCCTTACCGGATTAACAATCAAATTAATATTAGAAAATCTCCGGTCAAGAACATTCAGTATATCCCGTATCGCCGCACCTGTGGGAGATGTTATGACACCAATTCGATTAGGTAAAACCGGTATAGTTTTTTTATGCTGTTTGTCAAATAAACCTTCTCGCAGTAACTTTTTCTTTAACTGTTCAAACGCCAGTTGAAGCGCTCCAATACCTTTAGGCTCAATTTTTATTGAGTTAACCTGATATTGTCCAGCCCGTTCATAAACGGTTACGTTGCCGTAAATCAAAACTTTCATACCGTCTTCAAGTTTAAACGCTAATTTTTGAGCGTAAGACCGGTACATAATCACTTGAATTTGAGTTTTTTCATCTTTTAATGTGAAATATAAATGACCTGATGCCGGCCGTCTGAAATTGGATATTTCACCTTCAATCCAAACAGGCGGGAATTCGTTTTCGAGAATTCTTTTAATGGAAGCGGTTAGTTGAGATACCGAATAAATTTGCGGTTCGTTAATGTTTCTTTTAAAAGATTCTTCCATTAATTCGCCAATGAGATTATCTGTCATTATGGATACTCCAGTCGTGAAATATTTTTCGCTGAACCTGACTGCTCGTCAATCTCAATAATAACCGATTGAATTATGATTTTTCCGTCAGCGATTGTAAATCTTGAAGGCAGTGATGAAGTGAAATGTTTTATTACAGGTTCAATATCCCTGCCGAGCACAGATTTTTCAGCCCCTACCATTCCCACGTCGCTAATATATGCGGTACCGTTGGTTAAAATTTTATAATCTGCTGTAGGTATATGCGTATGGGTACCTAGAACAGCGGATACATCGCCGTCAAGAAACCAGCCCATAGCGACTTTTTCCGAAGTAGCTTCGGCATGGAAATCAACAATAATAATATTGGTGTTTTTTTTCAGATCAGCAACAAGGCGTTTCGCTGTTTTAAAAGGGCAGTCCACAGGTTTCATAAAAACCCGCCCCAGCAAATTTATTACGCCGATATTTATTCCTTTTGCGGTCTGAAAAAAACAATGCCCCCTGCCTGGTGTTTCCTCGGGATAATTCGCCGGCTTTAAAACACGGTCATTTTTTGATATGAATGAAAAAACATCTTTATTACGCCATATATGATCGCCGGTAGTTATCAGGTCAATTCCGTAATAAACCAATTCATCGGCAATTCGTTGAGTAATTCCCGAGCCGCCGGCTGAATTTTCTCCGTTAGCGATACAGACATCTATATCGTATTTCTCAATAATTTTTTTTAAATGATTTTTGACAGCGGTTCTGCCGGGTCTACCGACAATGTCGCCAATAAAAAGTATTTTCATAAAATAATTCCGGTCTATTTAGCATATTCTATTGATCTAGTTTCTCGTATAACAGTTACTTTTATCTGTCCGGGATATTCTAATTCATCCTGTATTTTTTTCGCTGTATTGCGTGCGAGAATTAGAGATTCATCATCTGTCATATTTTCAGGGTTCACTATAACGCGTATTTCACGTCCTGCTTGGATGGCATAAGCTTTTTCAACACCTTGAAACTCATTAGCGAGAGTTTCAAGTTTATCAAGCCGTTTGATATATGCCTCAAGCGTTTCCGCTCTCGCGCCCGGACGAGCCGCTGATATGGCATCTGCCGAAGTGGCAAGAACATCGTATATAGAGATTTTTTCTATATCCCCGTGATGTGCTCCGATAGCATTATAAACAATTTTCGGTTCGCCGAATTTTTTAGCCAGATCAGCTCCAATAAGGGCATGAGGTCCTTCTATTTCATGGGTTGTGGCTTTCCCGATATCGTGCAGTAAACCTATACGTTTGGCAAGCTGTATATCGAGCTCAAGTTCGCTTGCCATAATCCCCATAATATGCGCTACTTCGATAGAATGCTGTAACACGTTTTGCCCATAACTTGTGCGGTATTTTAATCTGCCTAAATAATAAATAATTTCAGGTTCAAGCCCGTGAATACCAACGTCAAAAGCGGCTTGTTCGCCAATTTCGCGTATTTGTTCATCCATTTCTTTTTTAACTTTTTCGACAACTTCCTCTATTCGTCCCGGATGAATACGCCCGTCCTCAATTAATCTTTCAAGAGTGCGTTTGGCTATTTCTCGGCGTACAATATCAAACCCTGAAAGGATCACAGCCTCAGGGGTATCATCAATAATAACATCAATGCCTGTAGCGGCTTCCAACGCCCTGATATTACGCCCTTCCCTTCCGATAATTCTGCCTTTCATATCATCGCTGGGTAAACTGACTGATGAAACGGTAGTTTCAGTTACATGGTCAACACAACAGCGTTGTATCGCGGTACTAATGACTCTTTTAGCGTTTCTTTCGGCTTTAGCTTTTGTTTCAGCCTCAATCTTTCTGATTTTCGTGGCGGCTTCTTTAGTGATTTCATTTTCAAGACTGTCAAGGAGCATTTTTTTTGCTTCTTCCCTGCTCAACCCTGAAATCGCCTGAAGTTTTTTTCTTTGTTCCTCAATAAGATGTTCATACTGTTGATGTTTTTCTTTTAGTTTGTTTTCTTTATTAACTAAATTTTTTTCTCTTGAGTTAACATCTATTTCTTTTCGTTCAAGTACATCAACTTTTCTGTCGAGGTATTCTTCTTTCTGCATAACTCTTTTTTCAAGATGCAGAAGCTCTTGTCTGCGACTTTTTGTTTCACGCTCGAAATTCGATTTAGATTTAAGATATTTATCTTTAAGTTCAATTTCCATTTCACGACGTTTGGACTTGGCTTCTTTTTCAGCATTTATGATTATGCTTTTTGC
>JAGGZS010000183.1 GCA_021161885.1 bacterium | reverse complement strand
CGGTGTAGGGGTTGTTCCCGCTATAACGACTATTCTGTCGCCTTTTGAGAGTAATTTTTTTTCTAAGAGTATTTTCTTTCCCTGCTCAATCATTTCAGCGATACTTTGGTAAATTGTTATTATCATGGGATAAACTCCCCAGTAAAGAGACATTCTGTTTACCGAATACTCATCTGGTGATAATCCAAAAATAATGGTGCTTGGGCGGTGTTTGGACACATGTAAGGCCGTATTGCCAGACATGGTAAACGCCAGAATAGCTTTAGCATTGGTTTCTTTAGCCAAAATGCAGGTGCTTTCCGCAAGGGCGTGAGTAAAATCACCTGCACTGTCGTGCCATGAATCAATCTGGTCAAGGTGAGGATCGCTAAGTTCAACTTCCTGCAAAATTGACCGCATCATATCAACGGTTTCAACGGGATATTTTCCGACAGCCGTTTCTCCGGACAACATACAGCAGTCTGTTCCGTCGAGCACGGCATTAGCCACGTCGGTTACTTCGGCTCGGGTGGGTTTCCAATTGTTAATCATTGATTCCATCATTTGAGTAGCTACAATTACGGTTTTACATTTATTATGCGCCAATTCTATAAGTTTTTTTTGGATAAGAGGTATTTTTTCTAAGGAGACTTCAACTCCAAGATCGCCTCTGGCAACCATGATGCCGTCGGACATTTCTATAATGTTATCTATATCCTCAACAGCTTGAGGTTTTTCTATTTTAGCGATGACTTTAGTCTCATTGGACGGGCGCTCTATCATTGCTTTTAGCTGGGCTACGTCTTCAGCGTGTCTTACAAAAGACAAGGCAATATACTCGACTTTAAGCTCAATCGCCAGCTGGACATAAGCTATATCACGCTCAGTCAATGCGGAAATCGGCAAAGTTTTTTTAGGCAGATTAACCCCTTTGCATTCACCTAACGGTCCGCTGGATACCACGCGGCAAGTTACATATTCGTCTTTTTCTATAACTTCAAGAGCCAGCATACCGTCGGCGAGAAGAATAATATCCCCTTTGGTTAGAGAATAAAAAACAGATTTATTCGGGATAGATATAATTTCATCGGTTCCTTCAATATTTTCCGCGGTTATTTTTATGGTATTGTTTTGTTTTAGAAAAATCTCTTTTTTATTTTTAAGTTTACCTGTCCTGATTTTAGGACCTTGCAGGTCAAGCAGGATTCCCGCATTTTTTTTCATCTGTTTACGGCATTGCTTAATCATTAAAGCTGTTTGCTTTGCGTCTTCAAGCGAACTATGGGAAGAGTTTATGCGGAACACATCAACACCCTTGTCCATTAAATTTTTCAACACCTTTGCTGTATTTGAAGCAGGTCCTATAGTAGCTATTATTTTTGTCCGTTTAAAATTCATTTTAATTTATTCTTTCTAATTTCATTAATTATATTATTCGCTTCCAATAAAGCACTATCTATCATAAGAGCTTGTTTAGCCATTTTTTCGGCTTTATTGTATTCTTTTAACGCTAAATGGCACGCCGCTAGGTTTACCATAGCCGGTGTACTGTTACGCTCTATTTTTAAAACTTTAATAAAATATTTTTTAGCCTCCTTAAAATTGCCCGCGTCAACAAATAATCTCCCGATGTTAAAAAGAATAATCGGATTATTCGGATGATCGACAAGCAGTTCCTCATAAATTTTAGCGGATTTTTGGATATTACCAATTTGCCTGTATATAGCCGCTAAATTTGATTTAGCCTCAAAGGAATCGGGACTGATTTTTAGAGCCTGTTCAAAGTATCCTTTTGCTTTTTTAAAATCGCCTTCATCAATAGAGATTATTCCTAACTGAACAAAAGATTTCCAGTAATAAGGTTCGAGTTCCAAAGTCTTTTTGAATTGCGATATAGCAGACATAGACAGATTCAAATGCTGGTAAACCAAACCCATCTGAAAATTCAAATGGCTGTTATCCGGTTCTTTATCTAACAGTTTCTCAAGCAATTCTTTCGCTTGGTCGAATTTATTTTCGGCAATCAGGAAAGCAACATCTTTCTTTTGCCATATGACCTGTTGGGCGTCAAAGACTTTTTTGTCTTCAGAATTGATTCCTTTGATAATAATTAAAGTTTCTAAACTTTCCAGTATTTTCGGCAGATAATCGTAATAAACCGATAAGGGAGCGGTAAATGTTATATCAAGGCAAAGTTTTTTTCTCGGATAACCGAGTACAACCAATGTTTTGGTTTTTTCCTTAGTTAAAAAAATTTCACTTCTAAGGCAGGTGGTTTTTGCTATGACATATTTTTGTATAGGATAAGTTTTGCAGTCTTTGTTTTTTTTCAGGAGCGCAAATCTATCGTTTATAAATGATTTCAATGAATCAAGAGAGCGTGGGTTATCCACAAGGTATGCTATGATTACCAACTGCATAGCCTTATTTTTTTCAGGCAGGTGTTTTGTAAAAATCACTTTTGAACGAGGATCTTGCGGAAACTCTTTTTTTGAATCGAATCCATCGGGCGCAATAAAGGTAAAATAGTTGTTTTTATCGGTATAAAATTTAAGTTTGTCCATTTGTTTACCTATGGAATCGGTGGTAAAAATAAAAATAAAAAGAAAAAAGAAAAACCAGATAAATATTTTCATAATAACACTTTAATCGAAAAGATTTAATAATCCAAGTTAAATTTTTACACTTATTTTGTTATTTATTTAATTTAGTATTTAATTTTAGCCATTTGAAAATTTTCGGGTACACCTCTGTATCGGCATTCTTCCCGAGGATCAAGTCGTTATGGCCGTAATCTTTTTTATATCCGTTGGCTATGCCGAACATAATAAATTTTTTACGTTCTGATTTAATTTGATGATAAACATAGCGCACCGATTCCGGCGGAGCGAGATTATCGGCTTTCCCGCAAATAAGCAATATAGGCACATCGATATTTTTGATTTGTTCCGTATAGTTAATAGACCCGTCCTTGGAAGTAAAAATACCTGTTTGTATCATTTTTATCATCTGATCAACTACTGCGAGCGGCAAATCTTCAACAACATAAGTTAGCACTTTAGTTACTGTTTCATCATTTATGTTATCGCTATTATAAAATAAAACCTTATCAGGAGTATTAATAAATTCATGAAAAGGCGCTATCGCTGTCGCGCCGCTTCGGATGTTTATTATAAGGCACGCCTTAAAAAAATTCTTTATTTCCGCGAATGCCTGAAGAATCTGATTAGGCGGCTGGGGGATAATTATAGGAGAGCCTATGGTAACAACCGACCGTATGCGGTCGGGCTTATTCTTGCCGAGATAAGCGTACATTATCATTCCGCCAAGGCTATGTCCGACCCATGTAATTTGTTTTTTACCGGTTTTTTCGCATATAAACTTCAACGCGGCGGGGATATCGTAGTTAATATAATCGTCAATGCTCCAGTTCAAAAAAGAAGGTTTAAAAGAAATATTATTAAGTTCACCCGGTCTGGTTTCCGTGATATTTTTAATTACGCTGATACCCGGTTTGGTGCTTAAACCTGAACCTCGCAAGGATAAAAGCCATACATCAAATCCTCTATCGGATAAATATTTAGCCAGATTAATCTTATCGTCGAGCACCCAGAATAAACTGTTATACCCTAATCCATGACATAAAAGGATCGGAGCGCGGGGTTTGGTTAAGAACGGGTTTTTTTTCGCCGGATAATGGTTCATAGCCAAACGCCAGTTGTCCTCGGTCTGAAAATAATATGTTTTTGCCTCTTTACCATAAAAATCGATAAAATATTTAGCAGATCCGCATCCAAGCAGTGAAACCGATAAACAGCAAATTAAAAAAATCTTTGTAATAATTAAATTGTTTTTTTTAGAATTCAATTTTTAATACTTTGCCGTCATGTTTTGTTTCCGGGGGAAACAATATAACTTCCTGTCCCATGATATTGCCTCGTTTTTCTTCGCCCAACTGTTCGGTTGTGTCCACAATAGCTTGGCTGACTCCTTGCACGACAGGGGTAACTCCGGATTGTCTGCCGGCATGATCTATGGTTTTCACACCCTCTTGTCCGACAGCCGTTACGGTGTCTCTTGTTTTAATCGTAGCGTTTTTTAGTTGAGTTATAGGCTGATTATCTGTTTGCTTTTCATAGTTAGCGCATCCGTTAACTATAAAAAGCATTAATGTGCTGAAAATTATACAACAAAGCGTTTTCACCTTGATTATCCTCCTCTAATATTGAGACGGCCTGAATAGGGATTTCCATTCAAACTTTCCTGTTTCTATTTTATCTATTTCTTTTTTTGTTAATTTCTTTAAAACAGTTCCTTTAGACGATAATAATACTAATTCATTATAATCTTTGTAATCATATTTTTTCAAGATACGTTTAAAAAATTTTATTGTCATATCAAAAAGTTCATCCGATATTTTTTCTTGCGCAGCTGTTTGGGCAAAATAAAAAATTAAGCGGAACGTTTTGTCTTTAGTTTTTGAGTCGCCTTTATCTATAAATGCGCTCTCTATTGATGAAATGGGCTGCGGTTCCGATAAAAATTCAATGTCGTCAGGCTGTCTTTGCGCGTCAGGATTAACTGCCTCACTAAGTTTTTGGTTTAATTTGGTGGATACTTGACCGATTATGAATTCAGGACGAGTAATCTCCTCAAGATAAAAATAATCATCCCAACTTTTTATATCCATATGTTCAGCAAAAACCGCAGGTATTGGCGGAGTTATTATTTTACCGTTTTCCTTATCCTTAAAACTATAGTTTTCTACAATAATCGGTATTAGGCTTATTAAATTAATTTCAAATAAAAAGCGGTGTATTTGTCCTGAAGGAAACATAAAATTATAGTTTTCATAACCTGGTTTAGGAGAATATTCCTCTTTGACTTTCGCATAAACAAGGAACACATATTTGCTGATCTGTTTAGAACTTATTTTGATTATTTCGTAATGAATGTTTTGCTTAAGCTCCACTTCCATTAAATGCCTGAACCAAAAAGAATTATTAAATTTTTCTCCCGGCAGAAAATAAGCGGATAATGACGATTTACTGTCAGGAATACTTTTAAAAAATTTTCTAATAAAATTTTGCGTAAAAGCATTAGTGTCAAGAGCTATTTTCTGCACACTGCGATGAAAATAGTCATTTCTCGATATGTTCCCTAAAAGCAGTCTTTTTGTATCTTCAACGGATTTAATAATATTAATTTCAAACCCTTTTAGTTTTTCTGTAAACTTTATTACAAAAAAATCAATATCGGCATCTGTTGATAAACAAGCCCGAACAGCGCTTAAAAAAATTTGCTGTTGTTTTTGTTCAAAATTTTCTTTCATTGTATTGTCATGATTGAGTATTTGGGTAACAGGAAAATATATACAGAAATTCTTGTTTTTATTTTTTGCCCTGATATCGTAGTCGTATTCATCTTTTACCATTTTTTTAATTTTCGCGATTAATTTTTCTTTTGGATAACTCGGTTTAGCGCATCCGGAGATAAAACACGTTAAAAAAGTTACTGCCATACAAATTGTCAACCCGGTAACAACAAATTGGGTTACCGGGTTAATATATTTTTCTAAAAAATTTTTTTTCATGAGATATCTCATAAGGGATTACATTTTTATAATAGAATTCGTTTTAACTTTTCTCTGGTTTGGGATTATTGTCCGGTTGACTTTGAGCCTTATGATTTTTAGCTTTTTCATCTTCCTTAATTTCTCCGTTCTCGTTTACATGGCTGAGATTTTGTACTTTATCTTTAAGATATTTGTTGCGTTCCTCGATAATTTCTTTAAAAATGATATTTTTATCGCCTTCAAGAAGGCTGTATTCATCAGGTTTTTTGCCGTATTCCTTAAAAATAACTTCAATCTCATCATAATCTAGTTCCTCATGTTTTAGAAGTTCCATAGCGAATCTATCTAAAATAACCATTTCTTTTCGTAATAAACTTTCTACTTCTTGTGAACATTCTTCTAAAATACGTTCTACTTCTTTGTTTAGGCGCGATTTTGTATCTTCAGATAATTGTTCTTTTAAAATATCGAAATTTCCAAAAAAAGCTCCTTTTGTCATACCCCATCTAAAAACCATATTGTAAGCTGTTAAAGAAGCTTTTTGAAAATCGGAAGACACGCCTGTTGTTGTCATGCCAAATTTTATTTTTTCAGCTATATATCCGCCGAGAGAGGTTTTTATATCGGCAAGAAGCATTTGTTTATCATCACCAATTAATTCTTCACGCGGTTGGTGGTGGACAACTCCCAAAGTCAAATTTCGGGTAGCGATAGATGCTTTAAAAACATCTTGAGTCGGGTGTAACAGATAACATATAATTAAGTGTCCCGCTTCATGATAGGCAGTGTTTACAAGTTCCCTGTCGCATATTTTTCTTTGGTGTTTGTAGCCAAGCACAATACGTTCAAGAGCTTGTGAAAGGTCATGATGTGTAATAATATCTTTATTATCTCGAGTAGCTATAAGGGCACCTTCTTTTATTATATATTCAATTTCAGCAGGACTTCTATTGACTGCTCGGCGCGCCCATCGGTTTATATCAATATTCGGGTCGTGTTTTACTTTAGAGAGATAATATTTAAACAGCTTTGCCCTGCCCTCTTCGTAAGGTTTGCCGATAAAGATTTTCCTGTCGAACCGGCCAGGCCGCAGCAGAGCTTCGTCAAGTACGCCTTCAGAGGCGTTTGTAGCACCGATAACGATAATATTTTCTTTTCTATTTCCAAGTCCGTCCATTTCAACAAGCAGCTGGTTTTGGGTACTGTTGGTTTCGCCTCCGCCGCCGTAAAAACTGAATGATCTTCCTCGCCCGATAACATCTAACTCGTCAATAAAAACGATACATGCTCCGTTATCGTAAGCGTGCTGTCGCGCCTGCTTAAAAAGTTTTCTGACCCTTGACGCCCCCACACCCACAAAAACTTCCACAAACTCACTGCCGGCTACCGACATAAAAGGTATTCCCGCTTCAGTGGCGATAGCTTTGGCGAGCAAAGTTTTGCCGCATCCCGGAGGTCCTATCATCAACAGTCCTCTTATGATTTTGCCGCCTACTTTATCGATCCGTTTGCGGTCTTTTATGAGCTGAACCACTTCGTAGGATTCGAGTTTTGCTTCTTCGATACCGATAACATCGTCAAAAGTTACATTAACATTTTGTGCTTTCACTTTTGTTTTGCGCATAGATGTAAAACCTCGCCCTTGCGCGCTGATTAATATGGTTACAAAAATAACCACGTGAATAAGGGCTATAAATATTTGTATAGGTATGGTAGCAAGCATTTGTTTTCTGTAAAACGATTCAAGGCTTGCAAGTCCCCACCAGCATAATCCAAGTAAACCTAGTATGGCAATAATTACAACAAATTTAATCCAATGATGGACGAAAAAAGACTTAATTCGTCTAAAGAACAAAAGTTTCATTATAGATCCTCTACTTTATAAACTATTACTTTCTCAATTCCCTTGTTGGTATAAACCGTATTAGCCGCCAATACTTTCAGTGAATTAAAACTTTGGATAAACGGTATAAGATTATTGGTAATCAGGTCAACCGTTTGGGGAGTTAACGCCCCGATTTGCGTAGCTGAGCGTTGAAGGTCGATGAGCCATCTGCATACTTCAACCATTTTGTTAAGGGTTTTTTCAAGATCGATGTACGAAAGCTGATTATTTTTATCTGTGAATACTTTTTTCACTTTGGCGTAATTTGCCGATTTATAAATGGAATCTTTTTTTCCCTGATAAACCGCTATCATATCCTGCAAGGTAGAATTATTTGAAGTTATTATAAGCTCGTTGTCAACAACTGCGTAACAAGGGGTAAGACCCGGTATGGGGAATGAGGTTATTTTAGATACAGTTATAGGTACTCCCATATAATCTGTCTTTTCGAGAGTAAGCAGCGGTAACGCTCCCGGTTCACCGGCTGATGCGAATGAGTTAATCGAGTCGATAATTTTCTGCATCATCACAAGCGCAGAATCCTTGTTTTTCACGTTAAACATAACAGCTACTTTCGGGATAGGAATAAATCCCTGCATATCCACATCGGTAAGGATATAAGATATTTCGTCGCCGAGAACAGGAAAAATATCGTCTTTAAGGCTAATATTAAGGTTTGTTTCAAGGCTATTGACTGCAGTTATAATTTCGTTTGCCGTGCCGGCGTTCTGAGTAATTATGCTGTCCTGCCATACGCTCCACAGTTTTGGTATATCAAGAGACTGGGACGAATTAAACAGCAATGTTTCCTTAGGCACATAACGCAATGATTTCGCTTTTTGAGGCCGAGCGTTCCATAATTGCGTTAATTCTTTATTTTTTGGATCTTTATTGGGAATAATAATAAGTTTAGTGTATAACCCGCCGCTGAATTTACCGGAACCACCCATTAAATTTATTGTACCGAGCGTATTTTTTATGCCTTCTTTAATGGTTTCATCCTGAAGTGCTTCCGGCAACTCAATCTTATCCATATCCGCGACTATGGTTTTAGCGTCAAGAAAAAGTTCCTGCATATAAGGACCGTTTTTACTGTCTGTCGCTTGAATAAAATTTATATTTTTAGCCATTGATTTACCGCGGCCGCCCTTCATTACAAGGTCTATAATCGAATTTATATTTTTGGTTTCAAGCCCTATTTCTATAACGAGAATATCTTTGACTACGGCGATAGACATATCGGTAGGGCTTTGTTCTGTTGCTTTTACGTGATAAACAGTAACGCCTTTATATTTAATTTTTTCATAAGGACCTTCGCCTTGTTTGGTTAAGTCAATAAATGCTGACAGTAACCTGGTTTTCGCGCCGACTTGGGCTAATACCACAGCGCTCGGCGTTTTCTGCGCGCTGGAATTCATAAAAACAGCGAAAGCTATCTGCCTGCCTATAAGTTCCATTATATTCTTTTCGTTTACCTCAATACCTGCCTGCGCCTTTATCTCCTGCTGGAATGTGGCTATACCGGTTTTGATATCAAGGTCTTTCCATAATGGCAGTGCGCTTAGTTTCTTCCAGATATTGCTTTTTTGGAAGTCGTTCCAAGTGTCTTGAAGCCCATATACGCCTAAATAGGCAACGGCTTCATCGGGCACATAATTGGCAAGTGTTACTTTTGGAGCTGATGTAGCGGTTTTAGTGAACGGCTGAACAATATCCGACAATTTTTTGCCCTGCATAACAAAAACGCCGACAGCTACCGCGGCCGCCACAACAATAAGACCAATAATAATTAATACTTTTTTCACGGTTAAATCCCCTTTCATCGTATTTTTAATATTTTGGTACATTAGTATTATATTTCTTGTGCATCATCATTTTTTCTTTAAAACGAGTCGGGTTATAAATATACTCTTTATCGCTTATACGGCTGAAATCCTCAATTACATCCGCGCCTATTATAGCATAATCGTATAAAAAAGATAAACGATTATCCGTCGGGGCGATTTCTTCTTTTGATCCGTCCTCTTTTATAATGGTAATTTTTTCTATATCGCCCACGTTGTCATAATGATATTCATATTGTTCCGAATAATCAGGATATACAGAACGTATTATTTGATTTTTTTTGTTAAAAAATCTTTTTATAGCTATTGAGTCATTATCATAATATTCTGTTACTGTTTTTTGTCCGTCTTCAGAACTAAAGGAATATTTTATTTTTGATCCGTCCGGCAAAATTTTTTCTTTTAAAGATTCTGTTTCATCATAAATTTTCTTAACCGTCTGGTTATTCGGATAAGTTTCCGTAACGGATTTTATAGATCCGTCCGGATAATATCTGATAGAGCGTGTACGCACTGCTTGTTTTTCTTTTACGCTGTTATCCTGCGCGGATAAAATATCCATACAAAAAAGTAAGAGTGCTGAAATCAAAAAAAGTTGTAAATATTTTTTATTCATCGGAACTAATCTCCATTTCATCAAGTTGTTTTCTATGAAAAAAAACACTTAGGCTCGAATTAACGTCTTCAAAGAGTATATAAATATTCGGCACAACAATCAATGTTAAAAATGTAGACGATATAAGTCCGCCCATTACGGCTATTGCCAGAGGCGACCATAAATCAGATGCTTTAGTAGTATCTAAAGCCATAGGAATCAGCCCTAACACTGTAGTGGTGCTTGTCATAAAGATAGGGCGCAGTCGGTCTTTTCCCGCTTTTATAATTATACGGAACCTTTTTAATCCTTGCCGCCGAAGTTTGTTTGAATGGTCGATAAGTATGATAGCATTGTTCACCACAATTCCGGCAAGCATGATTATGCCTATAAACACCGATGTAGATAACGGTTTATGAGTTAACTGAAGCGCGGTAACAACCCCGATTGTGGAAAGAGGAACGGAAATCATGATAATAAAGGGTTGGTAGTAGGAACTAAACAGCGAGGCGAGTATCATATAAACAAGAATAACTGTAACGACAATAGCTCCTGTCAGCTGGTTACGGCTTTTTATAAGAAGGGGATAATCGCCTCCGAATTTGTAGAAATAATCTTCAGGCAGTTTCATATCGCTAAGAAGCAGTTTTATATCGTTGACCACAGTGCCAAGGTCTTTATCTCCGATATCAGCCGTGATTTGAATAAACCTGTGTTTATTTCTGCGGTATATTTCCGTAGGACCCCTTGAAGGCACAAATCCAGCTATTTGCTTAAGGTATATTGTGTTGCCTTGTTTTGAAGTTAACATAAGGTTTTCAAGATCATCAATGGTTTTGCGGTCTTCTTCCTTAAGCCTTGTTATTGTTTCTATCTCCCGCGCTTCTGAATGAAATTTGGTTGCTCTTAATCCGCGCATTTGACCGTGAATGGTATCCGCTATTTTTCGGACGCTAAAACCGTACATAGTCGCTCGTTGTTTATCGACAACAAGCTGGTATTCAGGCTGCGGTTCGCGCATACGCAACTTTATATCGCTTAAATAATGCAAGGCGCTTATAGATTTGCCGATAGCATTAGCTATTTTGCGCAGTTTCGCATAGTTGTAACCGAACAAGTCGATAACAACCTCTTTTGATTCGCTTTGCTGAGCTCCGCTGTAAAAATAAATAAAAAATTTCGGTATAGATGCGGTTTTTTTCCGTAATTCGTCGATAATTTCTTTCTTACCTTTTATTCGTTTTTCTTCAGGGATAAGAGTTACGATAATTTTCGGGTCATTCTTTTTTACGGTTGACGATATGGTTTGCACTTCCGGCATATCCGATAACCATTTTTCTATTTTTCGTATTACTTTGTCTACTTTATCGAGTTTAGTACCTGATGGCGGAGTCAGGTTAATGGCGAACTGGTCGTGGCTGAACCTGCCGCTTAATTCCATACCAAGTTTTGTTATCCTGAAAATAGACAGGGCGAATAAAAGTATGACAATCAACAGAAAAATATACCTGTACCTTATAGATATTAACAAGATTTCCTGATAAATTTTCTGCGCGAATTTTTGAAAAATCTGTTTACGTTTTTTAAAAGCCCATACTTTTGAAATTTGATAATAAACCATCGGCACAAGTGATAACGACACGAACAAAGACGCAAGTATGGAAAAGGTAACTGTAAGCGCCAGCCCGCTGTAAATAGCGCGGATATCCTTATCGATAAAAACCATGGGCAGAAAAACCGCTATAGTTGTTATTGTTGAAGCTAAAATAGCGAGCCATACATCTTCTGCGCCGGTTACAGCCGCGGTTTTTCTGTCTTTACCTCTTTGGCGGTTTTGAAAAATATTTTCAAGCACGACGATAGAGTTATCCACAAGCATACCCGTACCGAGAGCCAATCCGCTGAGTGTCATAATATTCAAAGTTATACCGAAAAAATTCATAAATATAAACGTGCCTATAACAGAAATCGGTATGGAAAGGGCTATAACCATTGTGGCAGGGATATCGCTTAGGTAAAAAAGAAGGACTATCACTGCGAGAAAAGCGCCTATAAGAAGCGATTTTTTTACGGCGGAAATAGCTACCTCTATAAATTCGCCCTGGTCGTAAAGATAGTTTATTGTGATATCATCGTCAATTTTCGCCATAATGTTATCCACTTCTTCACGGATTTTTTTTGTAACGAAAAATGTGTTAGCGTTACTTTCTTTTGAAACATAAATAGATACGTTGTCATACAGATTAATACGGGCGTAAGCGCTTGCCTCAAGGTAAGAATCTTTGACATCAGCTACATCTTTAAGCCGTATAATGGTGCCTGTTCGTGTTATTTCAATACCGATATTTTTAATTTCATCAATAGTATTAAAAAGCCCTAATGTGCGTATAAGGAGTTTGTCCCGTTTATTTTCAATGTTCCCTACAAGCAGGTTGAGGTTATTTTCGCCTAATGTATCCATAACCTTATCAAAAGATATATTAAAGTTGCGCAGTTTAGCTTGATCTATCTCAACAAGAATTTTTCGGTCTCGTCCGCCCCATACCTCAACATTGGCTACTCCGTCGATACGTTTTAGTTTGCTTTTAAAATATTCGTCAACTTTGCCGCGCAGGTCTTCAGGGTTATATGTATTGCTGGTAACTGAAATAATAACAGTAGCGTTGTTTGAGTATTCCCATTTGGCTATAACAGGTTTATTTGCTTCGCGAGGCAGTTTATTTTTTATGCGTGAAAATTTTTCTCTTACTTCAAGCGAGGCGAAATCCATATTGGTGCCTGTTTCAAAATCAAGTACCACAACAGACATGGATTCCCTTGAATTGGAACTTATGCTTTTTAGATGGCTTACAGTGCCGACCGCTTCTTCCACTTTGCTGGTTATCATAGATTCGATTTCGGTAGGAGGCATCCCGCCGCGGACACTGATAATAATACTTATCTGTCCCATAGCGCGGTTGGGTGTTAATTCTACCGGCAGCTGTTTTAGGCTTATCAGCCCGAACAGCAATATCCCGGTAAAAAGCATAATTATAGAAACAGGTCTATTGACCGATTTAGCCGGTAATCCCATCAGTACCTACAATCTTCTTAATAAACTTTTTGACTAACAGGCGCAAAGATTCCACATAATAATAAATTATCGGGATAATAAATAAAGTCAAAAACGTGGATGTCAACAGCCCGCCCATTACGGTAATAGCCATAGGCGAACGAAGCTCCGACCCCTGTCCAAAGCCTATAGCCAACGGAATTAGCCCGATAATTGTCGTGAGAGCACTCATCATAATAGGGCGCCGCCTTATGTTGTTTGCCAAAAAAGCGGCTTCAATAGGAGAATAGCCTTGTTTACGAAGCAGCGATATAAATTCAATCAATACAATGCCGTTATTAACCACTATACCGCCTAACATAATCATACCGAGCATAACAACTATGCTTATGGCTGTATGAGTTATCAAAAGCGCGACAGCTATGCCGATTAAGGATAAAGGTACTGTAAACATAATTATAAACGGATACACAAACGATTCAAACTGGGACGCCATAATCATATAAACAAGTAAAATAGATAAACCAAGAGTCAAAAATAGGTTAGAGAACGATTCAGTTATCTCTTTGTTTTCTCCGGCAAGCTCTATTTTATAATCTTTCTTTTGGTCTTCAGGCAGATTAGATACAATTTTATCAACAACTCTTTTCACGTCTTTGACGATTGCTTTAAACGGCCGCCCGAATATATTGGCGGTAACAAGAACCGTTCGTTCCTGATCGATCCTTTTAATTTCGCTCGGTCCGTATCCGCGCGAAATTACGGCAACTTGTTTTAAGGGTACGGATATATCCATAGTTTGTGAATGTATAAGAAGTTCACGAATTTTAAGATAATTTTTGCGGTCTTCTTTCCTAAGCTGAACACGAATATCAAATTCGCGCCCTTCCTCTTTATATTTAGTGGCTACAGTTCCTTTTAAAGCGGTATGTGCCGCCATAGCGATTTCATCCACTGAAATACCGTAGGCCGCGGCGTTGTCTTTAATAATCTCTATCTTGGTTTCAGGGTTAGACAGGGATTTTGTCGATTTTACACCGTATATTCCGGGTATACGCGATATTTTACGCTGAATTTTATCGCTGATATGAGCAAGGGTATCTAACTCGTATCCCGATAATTTCACAACAATGGGGCTTGCGGTACCCATAAGCGATTTAAAAATACTCTCTTGGAGTATGTACTGGAACTTTACAGTTTTCATTTTACTTGTGTTAAACGCGCTTTTTATGCGCTGAATAATTTCCGCAGTAGATTTTTTTCGGTCAGGTTTTAAGGTAACTAAAATTTCCGCCTGATGGGACTCAAGCAGATTAACTTCCGCCTCATCAGAGGAAGCTGTCTGGTCTGAACCTACGGAAACCGCAACGGATTTTGTATCGTCCAATTTCATAATGTATGATTCTATTTCTTTTACAATCTTGTTGGTTATATCTAGTTTAGAACCGGTGGGCAGGTCGACTTTAATCATAAACTGACCTTGATCGACTTTGGGCAAAAGTTCCCTGTCCAGTTTAAACATCATAAAAACGCTTATCAAAAACAGGATAACTACGCTAAAAATAATAAATATAAAAATACGATTGCGTTTTCGCCCTAATTTAACAAAAAACAGTTTGTCTTTTAATTCGCTCAAGTCAACCGCATATCGTTTTTTTGCTTTTACCCGGGTTGCAAGAAGAGGTATAAGCGTAACAGCTACAACAAGAGACGCGATAAGCCCGAAACAAACCGTAAACGCCAAATCTTTAAATATCTGGCCTGCCAGTCCGGGCACAAAAATTAACGGAAAAAACACGGCAACAGTGGTTAATGTTGAAGATACAATAGCGCTTGTAACTTCGTTAGAACCGCTTACCGCGGCGGAGTGTTTATCGTATCCCATTTCCCTGTACCTGAAAATATTTTCTATAACCACAATGGCATTGTCAACAAGCATCCCCACAACTAAAGCTAACCCACCTAATGACATCATGTTAAGAGACATTGGCGTAAACAGTTCCCCTTTGAAATACATCATAATAAATGTGCCGAGCACAGATATAGGTATGGAAAAAGTAACTATTAAAGCGCTCCTTATATTCCGCAGAAAAAACAAAATTACTATAAACGCCAAAATACCGCCCTGAACAGCGGCATTGCGGACTCCGTTAATAGATTGTTTTATAAACTCCGACTGGTCATAGATGATATCAAGATGCATTTGTTCAGGAAAATCGCTGCGCAGCTTTTTAAGCGCTGTTAAAACATTTTTAACAACCTTGATAGTGTTAGTCGCCGATTGTTTCTGAATACTGATGGAAATATCCTGTTTGCCGTTGAGTCTTGAGTAAGATGTTTGTTTCTTGTAGGTATCTTTTATCTCTGCGATTTCTTTTAAAAAAATAAGACGCCGTTTGTCGCGTTTGTTTTCCATTTCTTCTTTTTTTCGAAGATAGCTCATTGTCTGGCGTTCCGACGGCGGAAGCGGGTCAAGCGCCGGCGCGCGGTCTTCGGATGTGCCTCTTCTTGTATCTATAGACACAGGGGTGAACCCGATTTCCCTGACATTTTTATATTCTCCGATTGTTCTGATGAGATATTCATAAGTATCATCTTTAATTGTTCCTGCCGGATAATTTAAATTTGTCTGGTCAAGAGCGTTGACTATGTCGGTAATAGCGACGCCCGATGCTTCAAGCCTGCCTTGGTCAACATTTATAAGAATTTCCCTTTTCAGCCCGCCACTTATTGAAACCGAGGCTACGCCTTCAACCTTTTCGAGCCCGTCTTTTATTATTCTCTCAGATAATTTACGCAATTGGTATCCATCCATCTCTCCAGTTACGCTGAACCTTAATACCGGCAGGTCGAAAGGATTAAATTTTATAACAACCGGGTCTTCCGATTCTCTTGGAAACCGGTCTTTAATAAGATCTATCTTTTCGCGCACGTTAAGCGAGGCGAAATCCATATTGGTTCCCCAGTTAAAAGATACGGTAACAATGCTTGAACCCTCTTTTGAAATAGAGGTGATGCCGCGCATATTGGTTACCGCTCCGACCGCTTCTTCTATAGGGCGGGTAATAAGGGTTTCTATTTCTTCGGGCGCGGCGTTTATGTAATGTGTTACAATAGACAGGCGAGGATAATTAATTGGCGGGAAAAGTTCCTGAGGCAACTTAATATAAGATATCGCTCCCAACAAAATAATAGCTAAATAAAACATCGTAATAGTAACAGGACGTTTAACGGAAAATGCCGATATATTCATAAAAAAAGTGATTAACCTTAATTTTATCTATTTTTTTTTAATAATAACAGACCGCGCAGTTTTTTCAATTGATCGGTAAAGGCGATATTATCATTTCGTCAAAAATGGTCTTTTAATTAACTCTAATAAGCATTGAATTTAATTTATATAAAAAATTTTCAAAAAAGTACACTAAAAGAATTTTTCTCGAAAAATATTATCTATACTTAATTCATAAAAACCGGCTGAATATAACCTTTATATATATATAATTTTTCAAAAAAACTGAAAAATAAAATAACCGGAAACGCTCAGGCTGTTGCTGATTTTGAAAAAAACGCGTAATTGGACATCAAAACACACTTATTTTCACGGCAGGTCGAATTTAAAATCAGTGTTTTTTACATATTTTATGTTTGAAAAAAGACGAGTTACGCTAAACGAAATCAACCTCAAAAACAAAAATTCCACACTTCCTGCTGCATAATCAAAAAATTTCAAGACCTGCTTGACGACAAAATAATAGAATTTTTTAATTCCCTGAATTCTATTTGTTGATGTGTTTTTACAATCAAATGCTTATGCCTAAATCGGTGAGGAATTTTTTGTCTTTATCGGTTATTTCAAATTTGGTTTTTTCTTTATTTCCGTCAAAATCCAGATAAAACGGAAAAGAAACGAACCCTTTTTCATCATCCTTGTAATTCATCAGCAATGCGAAAATACCCATATCTATGTCGTAGTTCTCATCTTTTAGTTTATAGCAGATATCATGGAATTGTTCACAATTAAGCAAATTTTCCTGAATCAGCTTTTCTAACGCTTGGATATGTGTTTCTAAATTGTCAGACATAATAAAATCCCCTTAACATAAGTAAAGCTTTCCTTTTGTTATATGG
>JAGGZS010000076.1 GCA_021161885.1 bacterium | reverse complement strand
ATTTTATTTCGCAACACTCCCATGATTTTATTTCGCAACACTCCCAACATTGAAATGACTTATCTTTCTTCTCTCATGAGACAACAAAACCATATAGAAGTTTGAATTTAATTGTAGGAACAAGGAAAAAATCTATTGCTGATGTACAAGCAAGGTGATTCTTGAGAAACGTCATCCAAGTTCCTGATGGTGGTTTATCTCGCTTACCAAAATATTTTAAATAATTCTTAACGGTACTTAAACTCAGATTGTGGCCAAGTAAAATTAATTCGTACCATATTTTTTCAGCTCCCCATAGCGGATTTTCATGTCTCATTTGTTTTATAAGATTGCGTATCTCTTTAGGTATTTTTGGTCTACCTTTTGATTTGCATTTCAATCGCCAGTAATATTTGAACAGATTCTTATGCCATCTGAGGACAGTGATAGGTTTGACAATGATAAGCACATCAGCCCATTTCCACCAAAACCGCGAAACAGCAACCCAGAATAACCTATCTTTAAATTTCAATTTAGGTTTTTTTGATAGATTGTTTAAAAACAGTAAATTGCTGTCGCAAAGTAAGAATTTCCATAGCCATATCCGATCTATTCCTAAAAAACAGTTTAAAAAGAACCATTATCAATTTCATCATCAACACCATTATTCTTATAAAATTATTTACCGATTTTTATTAGATTTAAGGAAAGTGATGATATCTTATAACTTATTGGTAGGCAATGAGATTTTATTTTTTGCTCGGGACAGTTTGCGGAACTGTCTACAATAGAATCGGTTATATCTATTTCATTAATGATTTCTTGATATTTTTAGTCCTGATTTAGCCCATAAAGTGGTTCGCTCAGACGTCGACCCGGGGAGGAAGTCAATCCCAAAGTCGGGGGAGTTTTCACTTTTTAATACTTTTTAAGATACTAATGACCGTTTATCTATTTTACCGCTTGTTCCTGATTATGTCTAAACTCCCGGGACCTTCGTTAAAGATTAAATCAATCACGGACAAATGAGATATAAAATTTTTATATAACTGTTTGTAAACCGGATGCCCATATTGCTGGTAAACCAGTTTTAACCCCTTTTGTTGAAATAAAGATTCATCAATGTAATTTTTGCCGGCAAGACCTTCATAAAATGTATCGGCTTTGAGCTCGTTACATATTTTAATCAGCCTGTCTGTGCTGTCCCCTTTAGAATGCAAAGTTCGCGACGAAATAAGCGGTGTATCTATCTGTAAAAATTTTTTAATCTCATTGATAAAATACATATCGCATTCAAGCAGGCTGTCCCATGCTGTAAGAAACCCTTTTTCTAACACCGGATAAAATTTTTCAAAAAACGGCGCTTTACGATAATTCTGCTCGATAGTTTTTCTATGTTTTTTACGCCAGTGGGTGCGGTTATCTATTTTTACTTCATAGATAAGCTGGCTTGATTTTTTGCTGGTCAGCACAGGTACGGACAGCCACTGTTCGCCTTGAGGCGTTTTTATGCGGTTGCGGTTGCGCCATCCGTTTTTATCGAACTGCACATCGTCATAAATAACAAAAATATCGGCTTTATCCATCTGCTCGAAAAAACCGAGCCACGGCAGGTAGCCGGGTTGTAAAATCCCTAATGTTTTCATAATTTTACTGCTGTTGAGCGGCAGCTTTTTTTTCTTCGGCTTCTTTTATTATGTTCCAGTAATTATACTGCCATGAACGATACTGCCAATCCGGACATTTACTGCAGATAGGAATATCGTTCCCTTTGCGGTCAAGATGTTTTTGGCGCCAGTAACTGAATTCAGTACCGTTCCAGATTTCTTTAATGCTTTTATTGTTGATGTTATCGAATTTTTCATCGAAAGCGATATCCTCGCCGCAAATGGTAACATCGCCTCTGGTGTCTATATTGAGCCGTTCGAACAGCCATGGGCAAGGGATACGTTCTTCCGGCGGAAGATAAGGAGTTGCATCAGCCGATTGATCCTCATTGTATCCCCATGTCAAATATTTACGTATCTGTACGTTATCTACGATAGGTTCCCAGAACTTTTTTATCTCGTCTACATTGACACATTTTTGGTTGATTGCGCTGACTATGATTTTTGTGGATGATTTAAGTTCGTCTCTAATTTTAACAGCTAATTTTATATTTTCGACTACCACGTTAAAATCACCGCCCGGGCGGACTTTTTTGTATGTCTCGGCATCGCATGCGTCAACACTGCACTCAATCATATCAACCCGCGCTTTAATTAATCGCCTTAATGATTCTTCGGTAAACAAAGAACCATTGGTAATTAATCCGATACGGGCATTGACCGATTTAGCGTATTCTAAAAGTTCCACTGCTTGTTTATGGATCATAGGTTCACCGCCGCCGGATATTCTTATATACGAATCATATTTGCCGCATTCATCGGCTATTTTCTTGAAAATGTCTTCCGGCATAAAAAGGGCGTCATTATAATCTGACCTAATATCAGAATTGTTATAAGGGCAGTTCGGGCACTTATAGTTGCATACGTAAACAAAAGATAACACGCACATCATAGGAAATTCTTTGGCTTTTTCCCTAATACCGTATTTTTCCTGTGTATGTTTAATATCAGACATTAAAAAATCTCCTCGTTTATGTGTAAAAATTTAAATAATAGTATGCTTATCAAAAATAAGCATAAGTAAATTACCCGTAGCATTTTAGAATTCAAGCTCCGCTTCTCCGCTTTTTCTTTGCCATAAAGGCAAAAATTTTAGCGGAGCACTTACATCTACGGGCTTATGCCCGCAGGATTACATTTTTTAGTAAATATTTGGGTTTTGTTTAATCAATCTTATTCCTTCTCTATTAATAAAAAAATCAATATAAGATTTATATTCGTATATGCCGTCATTTTTTTACAATAAATTTTTTTATATTTATCAACAATAATCCTTTTTTCGTTAATCAATAGAGTAGTTCCAGGTCAAGGGTTATATGCATTTATTTTATTT
>JAGGZS010000091.1 GCA_021161885.1 bacterium | reverse complement strand
GTTTGCCATACTGTTTGCGGACAGGTTTGCGTTTGACGAGCTCTTATGAAAAATGCCGTTTACACACTTAACCTGACATACTCGACCGGAGGGGAAAAATAAGCTGGCATCTTCTGGGAATAACCTTGTTTTTTATCATAGTCTCTTTCTGGGGTATTCTTTTGATTAACCATATAGGCTGGGATACGGTCAAGCATGAATGGTTCCATGAAGCCGGAAATTTATACAATGCCAGAAGTAAACATCGTTTTAAGTTTTATTATTATATTATGCATCTTTTCAACTTGACTTTCCCATGGTCGACAATCATTCCTTTTTCTCTTTTAATGCCTTTCCTCAAAAAGTTTAAAAGCCATAAAGAAAAATATATATGGTTATCGTGCGTTGTTTTTGTATCAATGATTATTCTCACAATTGTATGTAAGAAGAAGGTATATTATTTCTTGCCCGCATTACCTTTTATGTCAATTCTGGGAGCGCGGTTTTGGCTGTGCATGATTTCTTTCAGCACTTCTTGCCGTTCATCATCAAAACTATGGAAAATACTCACTGGGCTGGTCTTTTTATTTCCGCCCCTTATTTTTATAGTTCTCGGATGTATTAGTATTCTGTACGGCCTGTTTGGCGCAGAGATGGAAAAATTCAGAATCGTGATATTCCTTTTAGGCATACTTCTTTGTATTATGGGAGGAATAGGATTGTATCTCAACAACCGTGTGAATAAAAAATGGGCAGGTATGCTTTTGGTTCTTTTTTCTGCAACAGTTTTTAATTTAAGTTTGTTCAGTCTTGTTATACCTAATCTAACGAGAATGGAGAGTTTTTCTTTCGCTGAGAAGGTTGCCTCCGCAGTGGGAAATAACCCGCTGGTCTTTTTTGTTGAAAAAGACGACACACTGCTTTTTTACCTGCACCGGAACATACCATCTATCATGAATGCCAATGAGTTAAAAAATATTTTTGAAAAGGATCTCGACTGTTTTGTGCTGGCAAAGAAAAAACGGCTGAGCGAAGCGATGAATGCGGCTAACAGCATTGTCGTCTTGCACACTGACAGGTTTCGCGATAATTCCATCCCTTTTTTTGGGCACAAATCCAAATCTAACGGTATATATCTTTTAAGGCTTGAAAAGTAATTTAATAATGCTGGGCAACATCATATTTCTTCAGAATTAAAGTGACGGGAATGAATGGGAAACAGACCGCTTGATTATTTTGGTTAAAGAAATTAACTCTTGTTTTTTGAGGTAACCCGATGGACGATTTTTGAAGATACTCTATCCTCTTTTTTCGCTAAAACGGTTCGGGCTATCCCGAAAAAAGCATAACCTACGAATCCGAAATAAAGAAAACTTTCCGTATACGCAAACAGCAAATAGAGCAAAATAGATGCCAAAGCTGCTCTCGCCAACCCGCGTATGCGGTTTTTTAAAAAGAAAAAGAATGTTATGGGAATAGGATAACGCACTTTACTGACCATTAACAGCCCGGCAAGCAAAACAGTTACCGGCAAAAATTTAATCAGCATAACATTATCAGTCCTGTTAATCAGCAAAATGTTAGCGCATACAACCCCTGCCGCCGCAGGAGACGGCAACCCTGAAAATATTTTCTTGCCGCCCGATGAGTTATGAGCCGTAACATTAAACTTTGCCAATCTTATACCGCACGCTACCGCATAGAACGAAGCGATAAATACACCTATTTCTTTAAATTCGTTTAGATAATATGAATAAGCCAGCAATGCGGGAACTACCCCGAATGAAACCATATCCGATAACGAATCGAACTCCAGCCCGAACGGGGATGTGCCATGGCTGAACCGAGCGACATGTCCGTCGAGAAAATCGCACAGCATAGCTATGAACACACACATTGCCGACAGAACGTATTCTTCGTTCAGTATTAGCATCAAAGCAAAAAAACCGAACAAAAGGTTTCCAGCGGTAATTATATTCGGCAGCAACACATTTCTTTTCATTTTACAGTTCCTAAAACCGATATTCGACCTTTGACTTTATCGCCAATTTTAACATTCACGTTCCAATCAACAGGCATAAAAACCTCGACTCTCGACCCGAATCGTATTAATCCTATCTTATCGCCTTGTTTATAATCTTCATTCATTTTACAGTAACAAACAATTCGCCTTGCTATAATGCCCGCAATCTGCCTTACCATTATCTTTTGGTTACTTTTTAGACTAAACCCAATGTTATAATGTTCATTCACCAATGTGGATTCAGGACTGTCAGCCGGCAAAAATTTTCCTTTATGGTAATCGAGAAAAGCGACTGTTCCATCTTGAGGAGCGTAGTTCCTGTGCACGTTAAACAAACTCATAAAAATACTTATCTTCCATACTTTATCGGCAAAAAAGGAATCTTCCTTAATTTGCTCTATTGCTATAACCGTACCGTCCGCCGGAGAAATAACATTATTCTCATCACGATTTAAAGGGCGGTTCGGATCCCTGAAAAAACATAAGATGTATACCGATAAAATAATCCCTATTATTCCTAATATTAAACTAAATTTAAAAAAAACGCACGTAATTATTGCCGATGTAATAAAAAACGGCAAAACTTCTTTAGCTACAGGCACATATATTTTCATCAAAATTTCCCCCGCGGTTATCGTTTATAATAATTTATTCAAATTTTTCAAAATAGGAGTCTATTTCAGGGCGCAGTTCTATACCTACTCTTTGAAAACAATTCAGTAATTCGTTGTATGCCCCTTTTCCGCCTAAAAAATTCCAAAATTCCTTTGCGACTTTTAATTCATTATCAAGATCAAGCATACCTTTGAGCGTCCATCTTTCATATGGTTTAGGTTCATAAGGGTTATAAGGTATTGCGATATATGAATGGACATTAGCATCTGGATTATCGCGTAAATAAACAGCAACCCATTCTAAAAGAGTACGTTTAAAATCTTTAAAATTACTGATATTAGGTTTTGCTGTTTTTAAATCAAACAAATAGATATTTCCATGCTTATCTTTTAAAAATAAATCTACTTTTACAGTTTTTAATTTATTTATTTTACCTGATGAATGAACCCTTCGGATTCTTTGTGTTTCTTCTTCTTTATTAGGATTTTTTCCCATAGTTAGTTTGTTGATTATATCCTGTATCTCATTTTGCACAGTTTCGCTAATACTTGTGCCGAGTACATACTGTTTTTTTGCTTCAACGAATTTCACACTTGCCAATTTCTCAGCTACAGGTTCAAAAATGGATGTTCCGAAAGTCGTATTAAGTGAATGTATAAAAGAAAACAAAGCCATTCTGTCGCGTCCAAGTAATCGAAAATGGAAAGGCATATTTTTAGTCTCAGGCGTATATTTTTTAAAATTTTTTCTCAAACTATCTTTGATTACATTCTCAATCGTTCTTAATTGTTCATTTGTCAAGCTCACTGTTACATCTCCTTAATATGAAAAATAATCTCAGAATAAGCGGACCTATCTTTTTCAACTCTATTGAGTACAGGTCTTTTGTATGTATTTACTATTTTCAGAC
>JAGGZS010000021.1 GCA_021161885.1 bacterium | reverse complement strand
CTGTGGGGGCATTTGTTGTCGACACAGTTTCAGGTGAGGCTAAAAACGTTTATACCAGAACATACGGCATAAACGACAAGGGTCGAGTTGTTAAAAATAATTTGAACAAACATTTTAATTCGTATTAAGCGATGAAATTTTTTAAAAAAACATCAAACTACTTTTTTTTTCTTGCTGTTTTTTTTCTCGCAGGCGTGGTTCAATCATCGGCAGACAGCTATAATGACTGTATTAAAGGAAGCGGTAAGCTTAAAACTGAAAATCGTAATATTTTAAGCTTTGATTCTATTGAGATAGATGGCGCTTTTGATCTGGTGGTTGTATGCCAAAAGAAAAAAAGCCTTAAAATTACAGGCGACGACAATCTCCTGAAGCATATCATCACCCGGGTAAAGGGAAATAAACTGCATATTTATTCCAATGCGGCAATATGCTCTGAAATCCAATTGGTTGTAAAGGTTGCGATTGAAAACATTGAAACCGTTAGTTCATCAGGAGCAGCAGATATTGATGTAAGCAATCTTGATAATAATAACTTTTCATTAGACATAAGCGGGTCCGGCGACATTTATCTGCAAGGTATAACATGTGATTTTACAGCTGTTTTATCAGGTTCTTCGGAACTTAATGCCAAAAATTTTAAAGCAGAAAACGTAAGAATTGAAATAAATGGCGCCAGTGATGCTCATGTATATGCTTCACAGAAATTAGATGTGGAGATCAGCGGGGCGGGAACCCTGTTCTATTCAGGAAATCCCGTTGAAATTACACAAAACATTACCGGTGTTGCTGAGTTGATCAGGGATTAGGAGCGATGTCTTTGACGTGATATGAAGGAGATCAAAGTTTTATTTAAAATTTCATTTGTGTTAATTCTCTGCCTTGTCCGGGCCGGAGATTGTTTTGCAAAAACCGAAGTAAAAGATGCAGTGGTAAAAATTTATACTGTATTTAACTGTTATAATTATCACGAGCCCTGGCAAAAATGGGGGCAAAAATCTTTTCACGGATCCGGCTGTATTATCAAAGGCAATAGAATTTTAACTAATGCCCATGTCGTAAGCGATCAGACTTTTATCCAGGTAAGGCGGGCCGGAAAAGCAAAAAAATATACAGCCAGAATTGAAACAATAGCCCATGCATGCGATCTGGCCATTTTAACGGTTGCGGATAACTCCTTTTTTGCAGACGTAAAGCCTGTTGAAATTGGAAAACTGGCAAAGTTCAGAGATAAAGCCGCTGTTTATGGTTTCCCTGAAGGAGGCGACAAATTATGTATTACCGAAGGTGTTGTTTCAAGGATTGAACATAGCAAATACACACACAGCAGCGCCTACCTGCTGGCATGCCAGATTGATGCGCCGATAAATTCCGGCAGCAGCGGAGGGCCTGTAATCAAAGACAATCAGATCATCGGCGTTGCATTTCAAGGCATGTACGGTGAAAATATTGAGAATATAGGATATATGGTTCCTGTTCCGATAATTAAGCATTTTCTCACCGATATTGAAGATGGCGTTTACGATGGTACCCCAGGCCTTGGAATATCCATGCAAAAAATGGAAAATCCGGATATAAGAGAAAAGTTTGCTTTTTCGAAAAATGAAACCGGAGTTCTTGTAAACAGAATTTATCCTGATTCCCCGGCAAAAAAAATACTGCTGCCGTGTGATATCATTGTCAAAATAAATGGCACTAATATTGCGAATGATGGTACTATAGAGTTCAGGAAAGGAGAAAGAACTTTTTTTGGATATTTATTCCAGCAAAAACAGATAAATGATTTTCTGCAATTAACAATAAAAAGAGATAACAGGTATAAAAACATTAAAATTAAATTAACCAAATCCCTGGATTGTGATCGTCTGGTTCCGCACCAGCAATATGACACTCCCCCTGTATATTACATCACGGGCGGACTGGTGTTTGAACCTTTAACACTGAACTATCTTACTGAATTCGGGATGAACAATAATAGCTGGATGATGAATGCTCCGACAGATCTTCTTAACTTCTATCTTAACGGCGAACCTTCGCAAGCAAGACGAGAAGTTATTATCCTGGTTAAAGTCCTGGCCGATGAAATTAATGTCGGATATCATGATTGTCAGAATTATATTATTGATTATGTAAACGGGGTCAAGATATCCACAATAAAGGATCTGATAAAAGCTTTTGAAGAAAATAATAAGAAATATCATATCGTTCAAGACATTCGTGGCTATATGATTGTCCTTGAAGTAAACAAGGTTAAACAATTAAGCAACAGGATTCTGCAGAGGTATAATATCAGCGCGGATAGATCTAAAAATTTATCCTAACAACTGCTTGCTGCAGCATAACTTTAGGATGTGTGGCGAAAATGATCAAAAAAACAATCCTTTTATGTTTGGTGTTAAAAATTGTAACCGCCGTGGCTGCATTATCAGCGCTTGGCGAAAGTGTACACAACTATGGCGCGGCGACATTCTCCGGATCAGAATATCCTGTTGAACATATTACAGCAGAAGCCTACCCGGAAAAACAAATTACAGTAAGCGGCGTAGTAAAAAATGCCTGCCTTAATCCTGCAAAAGGAACCGTTGTCATATATTTTCTGGACAGCAACTATGACGTGGTTTGTACAACTGAAGCAGATGTCAATAATCATAAAATTATTAATCCCGGAGGTTCAGGCGCCTTTGAAGCAAGCGCCATGATAGATAATGTCCTTGATATTAAAAAAGTATATATTGAATTTGTGAAAAATTAGCATATATTATTTCGTAACCGTTCACGGGTGTCGGTTTACAGTTAACGGTTAAAAAACATAGCAAAACTCGAATTCTAAACCGGGAATCAAAAGTTTGCTTTTACAAGGCTTTGTGTAAAAGGTTCCCAAATTTTACATGGTAACGGATGTTCGAAGCTTAATGATTGAAACATTTCAGGTATAAATTTCAAAATTTTTTGGTTTTTTCAACCGTGAACGGTTACATTATTTCTTGATAAACTCGCAAAAAGTAAAACCGATGGCTAAGTAGTGTCCATCCATAAATAGGATAGTTTGTTCGATAGCAAGGCGATCTGAAATTTTAACCACAGGAATACATTGAGTATTTCGAGGATTAAAATTTCAGATCAACGCAGATATCGGGCAAAATAGCCATTTATGGATGGGCACTAAGTAAAAATTTTCATATGCCTTGTCATCATAAAAGAGGTCGTTTTCTTTGTCGGCAGGGAGATCAGAAGGATAAAACCAGGCGCTTCGATCCTTTCAGCCTTTTTGAGAAAAATGCTGTTTACAACTGCCGGATCTTTCAGAAAGCTGAAGTTCTTTTCAATGCCGATTTGGCTCTTGTATAGTTTTAAAAGATCAGCCGCGGGCCATTCATCCTGTTGCCCGATCAAATTGGTAATCAGGACAAAACAGCCTGCCTTAAGCCGTAATGGATTTACTTTTTCCGGCGCTTCAACGATTTTGGCCATTAACCTGTATTCATAGTACAAAACGGTTCGCGATTTGTTTTTGACGGGTTTTCCACGGCCATACCTGGACACTTTTTAGATGCCGGTCATAACGTATAAGGACTATTGCTAAAAGTACGAACTCTCTAATAACCGTTGATTTTATGTAACCGTTCACGGGCTGTATTGCCGTATCAAATGTCAATTACATGTAAACCTTTGAGCTGTAAGCGTTTGCAGGGTGCTGCAGATGCAAGGCGGCGGGCACGCAGACGTACTAATGTACTTCAAGT
>JAGGZS010000115.1 GCA_021161885.1 bacterium | reverse complement strand
TTGCCTTATTCTCCCTTTAACTTAAGATTATAAAAAATTCTTTTTAGAATTGTCCGCGTGCAACGTAATGTGTATGAAGAAGTTCATGTGCTTTATGGCTGTTTGGGGCCCCGAGAAAATCTTCATATAATTTTAATACCTGAGGGTTTTTATGCGATTTCCTGATTTCTTTGCTTTCATCCTCAGCGTATATGGCTTTTGCGCGGGCTTTACGTATTTCCTCATTGGTCGGGATAGGCTGGCCTCCGCCCCCTAAACATCCGCCGGGACAAGCCATAATTTCTATAAAATGCCACGGGGCCTCACCGCTAACTACCTTATCCATCAGAATTTTCGCGTTAGCAGTGCCGTGGGCTATGGCGACTCTAAGAGTTTTTCCTTCAAGAAATTTCCAGTCATCAAGCGTTTGCGGTATTTCAAGAGCGGCTTCTTTTATTCCCTCAAGCCCTCTTACAGGATAAATATTCAGCTTTTCAAACGGAACTTCTTTACCAGTAACCAATTCGTAAGCTGTTCTTATAGCCGCTTCCATTACTCCGCCTGTTGCTCCAAAAATCTGGCCGGCGCCGCTTCCTAATCCTAATGGATTGTCAAACTCCGAATCTTCAAGTTGAGTTAACTGGATACCGGCTTCTTTTATCATTTGAGCTGTTTCACGGGTTGTTAAAGCATAATCCACATCTTTAAAACCGCTGGCATTCATTTCCGGTCTGTCGGTTTCAAATTTTTTTGCCGTACAAGGCATAAGAGATACGACTACAATGTTTTTTGGATCAACATTAATTTGTTGGGCGAAATATGTTTTTATTATTGCTCCGAACATTTGCTGTGGACTTTTGCAGGTAGATAGGTTGTCTAATAGTTCAGGATAAAAATGTTCGCAGTATTTAATCCATCCCGGGGAGCACGATGTGATCATTGGTATTTTCACGTTTTTATGTTCGACGAGCAGATTTTTCAGCCGTGTTAAAAGTTCGGTTCCTTCTTCCATAATGGTTAAGTCGGCGGAAAAATTTGTATCAAGAACATAATCAAACCCGATTATTTTTAAAGCGGTATTGAGTTTTTTGGTTACGCATTCTCCGGGAGGCAGCCCGAATTCTTCGCCTATTGCTGCGCGGGGCGCCGGAGCTGTTTGCATAACAACGATTTTTTCGGGGTCGTCGATAGCTTCCCAGACTTCATCGCTTAAATCGTTTTCGCGGAGTGCGCCTACGGGACATCTTATGATGCACTGTCCGCAGTTTATGCAGACCGCGTCGCCTAATTGGTGTTCTGCGAACGGCTGGATGCGGGTTTCGAATCCCCTGTGAGTAGCGTCAAGCGCGGATACGCCTTGAAATTCTTGGCATGTTCTTATACAACGCCTGCAAAGAATACATTTATTTTCATCACGGATAATTGATTTAGATGATTTATCAGGTTGATATTTTGGTTTGCTGATATGCGGAAACTTAAGGTGGTCAACGCCGTATTCTTTAGCCAATTTTTGAAGTTCACAGTTTTGGTTTCTAAAACATGTGTAGCATTCTCCGCAATGGTTAGCGAGCATCAGTTCAAGAATATTTCGCCGTGCTTTCCTTACACGTTCGGTATGAGTAAGTATGTTGACAGGTCTTGTTATAGGTATGGAACATGATGCCTGAAGTGTCCTTTCTCCTTCTACTTCAACAAGGCAAATGCGGCATATGCCTGTAATGCAGAGATCGTCGTGATAACATAATGTAGGTATATGTATGTTCATTTTTTTTGCTGCTTCTAAAATAGTGGTGCCTGAATCTACGGTTATTTCTTTACCGTTTATGGTTACCGTAACTTGTTCTGCCATTATATGTATCTCCTTTTATCGATATGTTTAGGCGTGCACGCTCTCTGGAGCACGGTCGCGAGCTAATATTTCACCTTTGAAATTATCGACAATACTCAAAAATGAGTTTGGAGCCAGTTGTCCAAGACCGCATTTTGAAGCAATCTGCATTGTCTGCGCCAAGTCTCTTAAGACTTTAAGATAATGAATGGAACATCTGCCTTGTTCCATAAGTTTAACCCCTTCAAGCAGGCGGAAAGTACCGTCTCTGCATGGAGTGCATTGTCCGCAGGATTCTTCAACAAAAAATTCCATGAAATTTTTAAGGATATGGAGCATATCGCGGGATTTGTTAAAAACAATAATTGATCCGCCGGGAGGTAAACTTTCAAAAGCCAGAGGTTTGTCGAAATCTTTTTCGGCAATGCACACTCCTGACGCGCCGCCTACCTGAACGGCTTTTGTATTTTCGGCTTGAACGAGATCAAGCACTTCTTTTACCGATGTACCCATTTCTAATTCGTAAACCCCGGGTTTTTTTACATCGCCCGATATGCTGAACAGTTTTGATCCTTTAGATTCTATTGTCCCGAACTCTTTAAACCAATCGGGTCCGTTTATGACAATATAAGGCACATAGCATAATGTTTCCACATTGTTTACTACTGTGGGACATTTAAGGTAACCTTTTTCAGTCGGAAACGGAGGTTTGTTTCTTGCTTCGCCTCTTTTCCCTTCAAGAGATTCAAGCAGTGCGGTTTCCTCGCCGCACACGTAAGCTCCTGCGCCAAGATGTATGTTTACATTGAAACTGAAATTTTTGCCTAATATATTTTTTCCAAGAAGTGAATCGGCAGTCATTTCATCTATGGCTTTTATAAGGTTGGGGCGGAGGTATCTGTATTCTGCCCTGAGATATATAATTCCTTCTGTAGCGCCGACTGCGTAACCGGATAGGCACATACCTTCAAGAATTTTTTTTGCATGGTCAGTAATTAAAAGCCTGTCTTTAAAAGTTCCCGGTTCGCCTTCATCGGCATTGCAGATTATATATTTTTGTTTGCCTGGGGCGTTGTAAGCGAGTTCCCATTTCAGTCCGGTAGGGAATCCTGCTCCGCCGCATCCTCTGAGTTTTGAGTTTTTTATCTGTTCAATTATTTCTTTTGGAACAAAAGAGACCGCTTTTTTGAGGGCTTTGCCCTGTTCTAACGGAGAAAACAGTATTTGTTTTTTTTTGCCGAGCATACTTTATACCTCTCTTGATTATTGATATTTTTTAACTATTTCAACAGCTTTTTCCGGATCAAGGTTATAATAAACCTCATCGTTTATCAACATTGCCGGACCCTGATTGCACATACCTATACAGTTTGTGAATTCAAGGCTGAATTTACCGTCAGAGGTGGTTTGTCCGAACTCAATACCCAATTCATTGCGAAGCGCGTTGGCTATCTGCTTTTTTCCCGCGAGATCGCATGATATAGTCTGACATAGCCGGATTATATATTTACCTTTGGGTGTGGTGTTAAGGAAAGAATAAAATGTGGCGACACCGTATACTTCCGAGGTGGCGATACAAAGCGATTTCGCGACTTCCTTCATAACATACTCGTTTAAATAACCGTAAACGTCGTTAATTTCTTCAAGAATTTGAAGCAGCTTTTCACGCCTGCCCGCGTATTTCTCTACAACTTTTTGTATTTCTTCAGTAACTTGTTTGTTCATGCTTTCCAGCTTCATAAGATATCCCCTTTGAGATAATTGGTTAAATAGTTATATATTTAATCGTCAAAGCAGTAATAATCTTTTAGTAAAAAAGCTTGTTAAGGAAATAATAATTATGTTAAAAAAATCACATAATCGAAAAAAAAATATATTGCTTTCTTTTTTTCATTCTCTTATTTGATAAGATACACTTATGTTTGATACAATACAATACAAATAAGTGTAAAAATAAATAAATTTTTTTTCATGATAGCCTTAATATGTGTAATTGCTTGAAATTCATATGTTGATTTGTTAATTTTTGTTTTTGTTAAAATAACTTAAATACGGGTAGAAAAAGTTGAAAATTAAAAAACCTTTATTTTTTCCGATTAAGATTATAGTGCATGAGAAATACGGTATTGAGCGTTTCAACGAACCGGTAACTACTGGGATTCCACTAAGAAAAGCGCTTGTTGATGACGTAAGATTAATTTGCTTAACCGATTCAGACAGCAATAATATCCCTTTTCAGTTCAAGGCGATTGCATATTGGGCGGACGGGAGCGTAAAATGGCTTTTAATCGATTTTTTGGCGACTGTTGCGGGACACGGTAAAAAAGAATTTTTTGTAAATGCCGTGAAACGCGGGCAGCCTGTTTTTTCTCCCCTTTACATATCGCAAGTAGATAAAACATGTACGGTTTCTACAGGAAAAGCGCTTTTTACGTTATCAAAAAAGGAATTCAACCCTTTTTTATCTGTGATAATAGATAATATCGAGACCGCGGATAATTTTTCTTGTTTGCTGACAGATAAAAACGGCAATGACTATTATCCGGTTATAGATACAACCGAAATAGAATGCGAAGGGGCTGTCCGATGCACTATTTTGCAGAAAGGCAGATTTTATTCAGAGAATAATTCTTTTGAAAGAATTAATTTTTCTGCGAGATTATCTTTCTTCTCCCAGAGCAAATTGGTAAAAATACAGTTTAGTTTACGAAATGAAAACGCGGCGGGGCACGAGGGTAATTTATGGGATTTAGGCGATCCCGCGTCGTTTCTGTTCAAAAAATTATTTATAAACCTGAAATTGAAAAAATCAGGCAGATTTAAAAGCAAACTTTATTTAAGGGAAGGCACGTTGCCTTTTGTTTCAAAAGATAAACCGCTTAAAATTTATCAGGATTCGAGCGGGGGCAAAAACTGGAAAAGCTCTAACCATATAAATAGGGAAGGTAAAAGTCCTGTATCTTTTCAGGGATACCGTGTTTTTGCAGGTGATGCCATTACGAGCGCCGGGCATAGGACACAGCCTTTGATGTCTGTGTCGACAAACCGGATAACATTGTCGTGCGCCATAGATAAATTCTGGCAGAATTTTCCTAAATCAATCAGCGTAAGCAACGGGATTTTACAAACCGGTTTGTTTCCTGATGACTTTAATGATTTGTTTGAACTGCAGGGCGGAGAACAAAAGACACATACGGTTTCATATTTATTTAGTTTACCCGATGAATCGGTTTCAGATTCTCGTTGGCTGAATTATCCTTTATACGCCTATGCTTTGCCTGAACGGTATTGTGACAGCGGCGTTTTTGAGTCGTTATCTATCTCAAAGATGGATGAAACCGGCAGATGCGACGAGCTTGTAGACAGTGCTGTCAAAGGTGATAACACTTTTTTTTCAAGACGAGAAATTATCGATGAATACGGATGGCGGAATTTCGGTGATATTTATGCCGATCACGAAGCTGTGAGCGCGAAAGAATCTTCGTCTTCTTCTTCGCCTTTGGTGTCGCATTATAATAATCAGTATGACGTGATATATTCATCTTTAAAACAGTTTGCCAGAACAGGCAGCCTTAAATGGTTTAAATTAATGGATGAACTCGCAAGGCACGTTATCGACATAGACATTTACCATACAGGCGAAGACAAACCTGAATACAACAACGGATTATTCTGGCATACCGATCATTACACTGATGCGGCGTTATGCACTCACCGGACATATTCTCTAAAAAATAAGATGGAAAAAAAGTTGAGTGTTTACGGCGGAGGTCCGTCTGCGAGCCATAATTATACGAGCGGTCTTTTGGCATATTATTATTTAACGGGCGATTTAATGGTAAAAGAGGTTTTGCTCGGTATGGTCGACTGGACTTTGAACTGGGTTCGCGGTCCTCGTGATTTGAAAGGCAGAATAAAAAATTTTATAAAAAAAATAATCCGTAATTTAAAAAAATTAAAAAATAAAGGCAAAGCCGTAGAACCTTATCTTTTTGACGGACCCGGTAGGTCAAGCGGAAACGCTCTGAACGCTTTGGTTGACGGGTTTTCATTGATGAATAAAAGGTATATTCTTGACGAAGCGGAAACCTTGATAAAAAAATGTGTAAGCCCTGATGATAAAATAGAAAAAAGGGATATTTTTAATTCTGAAATGCGGTGGCATTACCTTATATTTATGCAGTCGATGATAAAATATATGCGGTTAAAAGAGGAAAGGGCAGAACTTGATGATATGTACGCTTATGCCCGGCGGACATTGCTTCATTACGCTGATTTTATGGCGGAGAAGGAGTATCCGTTTCTTAGAAAACCGCAAATTCTTGAGTATCCGAACGAGACATGGGGCGCTCAGGATATGCGCAAAAGCAATATTTTTGATTACGCTTCACTGTACACCGATGATGAGGAACAAAAGAAAAAGTTCCGTGAACGGGCGGATTTCTTTTTCAAATCAAGCATTGAGGATATATGTTCGTTTGACACGAAAACGTTAACTCGTCCTGTTGTTTTGCTTATGATGTACGGTCATATTCATTCATATTTCAAAGAGAATTATTATGGTCATGAAAAAAAATAATCATATTTTTTCAATGAACTACTGCGCAGCAAGCTACGGAATATCATTTGTAATTTGATAAGGGACTTTATAAAAATATGTCATTGCCAACTTGATTGGGAATCCAGAGCATTGTTGCGAACTGGATTCCTGCTTTCGCGAGAATGACATATTTAATCTATTACGCAACAATTTGCGAGGAATTTTACCTGAAAAGATTAATTTTCGCTGGAAAAACGGGATGTGTCCCCCCCGATTCTAATGGGATGTGTTTCCAGCTTTTTTCAGTTTTTATAAGATAGTATTATGATAATTTTTGTGAATTATTTAAAAATAAATTCATATCAATAAGGGGATTATATGTTGAATGTAATTATTGTTATCATAGCATTTGCTGCCGGAGGTTACATAGCTTTTTCCAAGCGGTTGACGGCTTCGTCGAATTGGAAAGCTATGGGCACTCCGCTGTCCTCGATAATGGGAAGCGGATTCCTTGTCTGTGCGCCGTTGTTGGCAGGAGTCGTTGGCAACCTATCGCTGGTTTGCATGGCTGTGCTGCTCGCACTGGCTTACATGGTGGGTAACGCGATCCGTTTTAACATCCGTCATTTTGAGCCTATTGAAAATAGTTGTCATGGTCCGGCTCAGAATATAGCCTTTTTGTCCCGTATTGTGCTTGCTGGGGCATACTTTATTTCAATTACATATTATTTGCAGTTACTGGCGGCATTTCTGCTCAATGCCATTGGTATCAAGAGTCTGTTTGCGGCTCACTGTGTAACCACTGTGTTGCTGGTTACCATTGGCGGGATTGGATTTTTACGAGGCCTGAAAGAGCTGGAAAGCATTGAGAAATACGCAGTCAGTTTTAATCTGGGTATGATCGGGGCACTGTTAGTTGCCTTGTTGATCTACAATATTTCACTGCTCTTTAAAGGAAATTGGGCATTACCCTCAATCTCTTCCAATATAGATTTTAATGATTTAAGAGTTCTTCTTGGTCTATTGATAGTGGTGCAGGGTTTCGAAACATCCCGCTATCTCGGGGACGCCCATCCCGCGGACCAGCGCATAGCAACCATGCGGTCTGCTCAGATTTTGTCAACGCTGATTTATCTGGCGTTTATCGCTCTGGCCACGGTGCTTTTTCACAGCAAACTTGGTTCCGATGTTACAGCGATCATCAGCATGACCAAACCTGTAGCTGTCATACTGCCCGTCCTCCTGTCTATCGCTGCGATTGGCAGCCAATTCAGCGCAGCGGTAGCCGATAATGAAGGTGCTGGAGGTTTGATTGAAGATATATCACATCGTAAAGTTTCCACTCGATATGCCTACTTACTGATTCTTCTAGTTACGGTTGAGTTGACTTGGGAAACAAACGTCAACATCATCATTGCTTATGCCTCGAGAGCGTTTGCTTTGTATTATATGCTGCAGTGTGTTGTTGCATTCATTGTAGCACTGCAGTTGAAAAAACTGCAGTATAAATCATTGCGTCTTGGTTTTTTCCTTTTTCTAATAGTGATTTGTCTACTTGTATTTTTACTCGGGATTCCAACAGGATGATTGTATCGAAAACATCAAAAACAGGGACAGCGTCTATTTAATTACCGACTTTTCCTCGGTTTGCCTCTTAAAATAATAAGGTTAAATTGGTTAAGAGAAAAAGTAAATTGTTTTTTTATCTGGATTTAGACTCAAAAAATATGAACCGAACATTTTTTCTCTATTTTTTTTGATTTAATGAATTGCGGTTGATGATGCGCTAATTACTATGAACCCGCCTTTGTCAAACCCTTTTTCTGGTTCCTCAATTGACTTTATCTCATTCGGTAATTTGAATACAGCTTGATAATAAGTGTTTTTTTTAACCCCTGCGGCTTTAAGT
>JAGGZS010000335.1 GCA_021161885.1 bacterium | reverse complement strand
TACCTACATGCATTTTTACCTCAAAATAAAAAGTACACACTTTTTGTTGCATAATCATAAAGTAAAGACTGAATATTTTTTATTGACATTAAATATCCAATTTAGTAATATATGTAACCTTCTTGAGAAGATATATGTAACTTGTTGTTTTGTAAGATGTTAATGATTAGATAAATTTCATATTTACTTGGGAATAAAGGTGAAATTTAAGAGTGTGTCCAACATAATTAACAAAAAAAAGGAGTAAAACACATGAAAGTAATAATCAAAAAGACTACAGATGAAATGAGTCTCGCAGGCGCAAAAATTTTCGCTGAATTAATTTGTAAAAAACCAAACTGTATTTTGGGGTTGGCAACAGGCGGAACACCGGTTGGATTGTATAAAGAATTAATTAAGATGCATAAACAAGACGGTCTTGATTTTTCTAAAGTTACCACATTTAATCTTGATGAATATCTTGGATTAGACGGCGACCATGACCAGAGTTATCGTTATTTTATGAACGACAACCTCTTCAATCATGTCAATATTAAAAAAGAAAATACATACGTATTAAACGGCGTAGCCGCTGATCCTCAATTATTCTGCGACGGTTATGAAATGCTTATCAAAGCCATTGGCGGAATAGACCTTCAGCTTCTTGGTATCGGCGGGAACGGGCATATAGCTTTTAACGAACCCGGTTCACCTCGTTCTTCAAGAACTCGTATTGTCGACCTTACACCGGAAACTATAGCCGCTAACTCAGACGGACGTTTTTTCTCTGACCCTAAAGATGTTCCTACTCAGGCATTATCAATGGGTATGGCTACTATTTTAGACGCTAAGGAAATACTTCTTATCGCTAACAAAGAATCTAAAGCCGACGCTATCGTTAAAACTGTTGAAGGTCCGGCAACCGAAGATGTGCCAGCATCTCTCTTGCAGGCACACTCAAACACGACCGTCATCATTGATGAAGCCGCCGCGGCAAAATTAACAAAAGAATATGCGTAATTTACTATTCTTTCGCAGTTATATTTAATAAAATATATCCTCCGGGTATCTTGGTATATCCAGAGGATATATTTTATATAAACAATTATTTATGATAAAGATAAAAAATGGAGGCACGCATGGAGGCAACTATGACTAAAAATAATGTTATTTCTCAGCTTGAAAAAGCAATTGCCCACTCGCCTGTAATCAAGGCGGCCAAAGATAACGCCACTCCTCTTAAGGGAAGAAAATTAACCGATAAAGAAATTGAAGTTTTAAAACAAAACGGCAACTTTTCCTGCGATTGGGGGACTATTACCGTAGCTGACGATTTTATACCCGATAATATTTATACTTCATATTTGCATGGCAGTGTTTATCTCGGAAAACAATCCGGCTACGCAGGTACCAAATGGTATGGTATAGCGGGCAGCACTATTTTTAACAGTGAAATATTAGATGACGTTACTATTGTCAACGTAAAGAATTTATCTAACTACCGCGTTAAATCGGGCGCTAATTTGTCTAATGTGGGTACTCTTGAAATGGACGGCGAATCATCTTTCGGTATAGGCGTTGAACTGCCTATCGCTATTGAGACCGGCGGACGTGAAGTGCTTACTTATCCTGAAATCACTGTTGATGTCGCCGCGGCAATAGCTACAGGACGCGGCAACAAAGACCTTATTTCCCAATACGAAAGCCTTGTTGAAAAATATAAAAAAGCCGCTTCTTCCTCAAGAGGAACTGTAGAAGCAAACGCTGTTGTAAAAAACAGCCAGAAAATAGTCAATGTTTATATTGGAGAAGGCGCGAATATTGATAATCCCACGCTCGTTCAGGATACGACAATTTACAGCTTGACAGATGAATCAACTGAAATCAGCGACGGCGCTTATGTGAAAGAATCTATTGTCCAGTGGGGCGCTGAAGTTACCTCAATGGCTATAGTAGATAAATCAGTCCTTACCGAACATTCTCATGTTGAAAGACATGGTAAATTAACTGAATCTCTTATCGGAGCAAACACAGGCATAGCCGAAGGTGAAGTAACAGCTTGCCTTGTGGGTCCTTTCGTAGGGTTTCACCATCAGTCGCTGCTTATCGCTGCTTACTGGCCGGAAGGTAAAGGTAATATCGGATACGGCGCGAACGTTGGTTCAAACCATACATCAAAAGCGCCGGACCAGGAATTATGGGCTGGTGAAGGTTTGTTTTACGGTTTAAGCGTAAACATCAAATTTCCGTCCGATTACAGCCGCGCGCCTTATACGATTATCGCTACTGGAGTAAGTGCTCTTCCGCAGAAAATGGAGTTTCCGTTCTCTTTGATGAACACGCCGGGAGCGGTTTTAGACGGTATATCGCCTGCCTATAATGAACTTATGCCGGGCTGGGTTTTGTCTGACAACATCTACGTCATCAAACGTAATGAAGGCAAATATATGAAACGCAACAAGGCTAAACGCTCGCAACTTGTCCTTGAAGTATTCAGACCGGATATAGTGGAAATGATGAAAGACGCGAGGGCCCGCCTTCAGATATCTGAGAAAAAAGATGTTTACACTGCAAGAGATATCAAAGGGCTCGGTAAAAGTTATATGTATGAAAGAAGCCGTGTAAACGGTATCGACGCTTATACATTCTATATTCAGTATTATGGTCTTACCGGTTTATATAAAGCCGTTAACAAACTTATAGAGCTTGGTGAAAAAGATCAGATAAACAATCTTTTGACCGACGAAAGTTTAGGCTGCGACCGCTGGAAACATGAAAGAAATGTTCTCCTTGAAGAATTACCCGGCAAAACCGTAGCTGAATATCTTAACCTTCTTTCTGAAATGGAAGAAAAAATCGCTCAATGCGTTCTTGTATCCAAACAAAAAGATGATAAACGCGGCGTGCGAGTCATACCTGATTACGCTCAAGCTCATAAACCCGCTGAACAGGATGGATTTGTAAAAGAAACATTAGAAAAAACAGTTCAGCTTCAGGAAGCAATCAAAAACCTGATAAGCCAGCTGTAATTATAGCGGTGTTATATTTTCAGGCAGGGAAATATTTTGTCTTAATAAATATTTATTTCCCTGCCTGATTTTTTATAAAAGGTCATTTAATACGATGGATAATTGCGCGGATAAAAAAATTAAGCCGATAATCTTCTGCGATTTCGACGGGACAATTACCGCTACAGATACACTTGTTAAAATTCTCGATACATTCGCCGATAAAAACTGGCGTGATATCGAAATGCGTGTAAAAAACGGCGAAATCGGTTCAAGAATTTCTCTTGTGGAAGAATTCAATACTTTCAGGGGATCGCAGGAAGCGGTGGAGAAAATTCTTCTTGATACAATCAGTATAACGGATTATTTTAAAGATTTTCTTAATTTCTGCGCATTGAATAAAATAGAGATTACAATTTTGAGCGGCGGATTCGAATCATTCATCAAACTTATTTTCTCAAAATTCAATATTAACGGCGTTAAATATTATGCCAATAATATCTTATTTAAAAACAACAAAGCTGAAATTATTTATATAGACAATAATAACGGATGCAATAAGTGCGGGCACTGCAAACTTGAACATATAACACAGGCGCGCAAAAACAGTTATACACATATAATATATATCGGCGACGGCACAACCGACCGATGTCCAATCACACAATGCGATATAGTTTTTGCCAAAGACAGTCTTGCCAGATACTGCATGAGAAACCAGATTCCTTTTATCCCTTGGATAAATTTTCGTGATATAAAGACATATCTCTGCAATTTATTGTCTGCCAATTAACTATGGTAAATTCCATAGAATTTTTTTATTTATTTAAATGAGGTGAACGTATGATAAATAAAGACAAAAAATATCTTGTTATGGGACTTCTTGATGCCAACTCCATAGCATATGCAATAGGCGAAAAGATAAAATCGTTTGGCGCTGAAGTGGTTTATACAGTGCAAAACGAAAAACTTAAACAGTACTTTTTCGATAGATCCGAAAATTTATCGGATACGCAAAAGAACTCGGTCAATATTGAATTCTGCGATGTAACGGATAAAAATGAAGTAAAAAATCTATTTGATAAAATAGGGCAAATAAACGGGCTTGTGCACTCAATCGCCTACGCTAACCCTATGACTTGCCTTGGTGATGTTTTTCGATGCGATGTAGTAGAGGACATAAAAAAATCGTTTCATATAAGTTGTTTATCGCTTGCCACTGCAGCGAGTTACGCTCAGCCGAATATGGCTGACGGCGGTTCAATAGTTACATTAACTTTCGACAGCCGGCACGCGTACGGTTTTTATAACTGGATGGGGATTAACAAATCCGCGCTTGAAGCACTTGTAAGGGCGCTTGCCAGGAATTACGGAAAAAACCAGATACGAGTAAACGCCGTATCTGCAGGACCTGTTTTTACTCAAGCGGCAAGCCATATACCCGGGTTTTCCCAGCTATGCGCTCAATGGGCGCAGATATGCCCTATCCCATGGGATCCGAAAACAGATAAAGGAGAAATAGCCAACCTATGCGCTTTTTTGCTCGGAGAATTTTCTAAAAAAATTACAGGACAGACAATTTTCGTGGACGGCGGAGCCTCTGTAATAGGCGGCAGAATGTTTGATCATGAAAAAGCCGAATAAACAATTATAAATTTACAAGGCTGTTGTCCAATATCTAAAATTTTTTATATTTTCACCCAAATTAAACGATTATTGTTGAAACGGCACAGAAAGAGCAGAACCATCTGTTTCAATTCGCCACCGCAACAGTATATACCCCGCAATACGAAAAAAACTAATAAATTCTGTCTATAAATCCGAAATTAATAAATAAGAATAAAAACATATTTTTTCTTGAAAAAAATTAAAAAAAGATAATATAAGGAGTTTTCTCAAAATGGGTGAATCTTTAATGAAAATACTTCTAACGGAAATGGTTAGGCACGAAGCATCGGATTTGCACCTTAAAGTTGACAGACCTCCCATATACAGAATTCAAGGCGCGCTTGTTGAAACCGATATGCCTCCCATAGATAAACAAACTATGTTAGGACTGCTTGACGAGGTAATGAACGAACAGCAGAGAGATCATTTTTTTCGCGATAAAGAAGCGGATTTCGCATTTGCCCTTGAGAATTCAGGCAGGTTCAGGACAAACGTGTTTTATCAGCGCGGAAAAATATCGTTCGCTATCAGGTATGTAAAAAACCGCATACCCTCTTTTGATGAATTAGGGTTACCGCCCCAGATAAAAGATATAGCGAAAACCAGAAGCGGCATAGTAATTATAAGCGGCGCCACAGGTAACGGGAAATCAACAACTCAAGCGGCTATGCTCGGTTATATCAATGAAAATATGAGCAGGCACATAGTAACCATAGAAGACCCGATAGAATATGTGCATAAAGATAAACAATCCATAATCAACCAGCGTGAAGTGGGTATAGATACGGAAAGTTTTCAAATAGCTTTAAAACATGTCTTGCGTCAAGACCCGGATATTATTATGATAGGGGAGATGCGGGACTGCAGCAGTTTCAACGCGGCGGTCGCTGCTGCGGAAACCGGCCATCTGGTTATGACGACACTCCATATAGATACAGCCCGGCAGTCTGTTGGGCGTATAATGGAATTTTTTCCGGTTGAAGAACGCGATAACGTGCGTATTCAGCTTGCCTCAACGATTGAGGCTGTCGTATGCCAACGGCTTATTCCACGCGCGAGCGGTGTGGGGATGATTCCCGCTGTTGAAATAATGCTTGGTTCGCCCAGTGTCCGCAAACTTATCCGTAAAAATGATTTACCCAAACTTAAAGACGCTATAGAAACCAGCTCGGATATCGGTATGCAGACATTCAACCAGTCGCTAGTTAAACTGGTTAACGCTAAACTGATAACACAAGAACAAGCATTTAAAGTTTCACCTAACCCTGAGGCGCTTAAAATGAATCTTAAAGGTATTATACTTGACGATTCAAGCCGTATCCTCGGGTAATCCGGGATTTTTTAACTAATGGCAAAAAAGAAATTTTCTTGGGCAGACCGGCAGCTTTCCGTCGAAAAAGGTTTCGTTCCGCTAATGAACAAACCTTTGTCTATGGTTTTATGTTATCCGAACTCGTATTATGTAGCTATGAGCAGTTTAGGGTTCCAGTCCATGTATTTTCATATTAACACTCATCCGAGCGTATTCTGCGACAGGGCGGTTGTTGAAGATAATCAGCCTGTTTTAGGATTGATGACAAAAAAGCCGATCGGCAATTTCGATATTATCGCTTTGAGCGTATCTTATGAACTTGATTATTTCAATATTGTAAAAATGCTAAAAAAAGCGGGCATTAATTTGTATCGCGTGCAGCGGGCTTCGTCTGACCCGTTAATCATCATAGGCGGTATAGCGATTACCATAAACCCCGCTCCGTTATCAAGGTTAGCCGACGTTTTTGTTATCGGCGACGGGGAAGAGGTTATAAATAAAATCATAGATAATTATATAGAACGTAAAACAAGGTCAGGTGATGACGTAATAGAAAAAATCGCTGCGGTTGACGGGGTCTACTGTCCTTCGGTACACGGAGAAAAAAGTAGGATAAAAAGACAGGTGGTTGCCGATCTTGACAAATACCCGTCGCAATCATTTGTGATCACAAAAAATACCGATTTTTCCGATAAATTTGTCATTGAGTTTCAGCGTGGATGCGGCAGGCGATGTAAATTCTGTGCCGCAGACCATATATATCCCCGCCCCAGATTCAGGTCCAAAGACCATATATTGGAGCAGATAGAAAAGAATCTAAAAATTACCAAAAAAGTCGGGCTTATGGGTGTGGCGGTTATGTCGCATCCTCATATCAACGAGATATTAAACCAATTAATAGATTGGGGCGTAAAGAGTTCCGTATCAAGCCTGCGTATAGAATCTATCAATAAAGAGATTCTTTGCCGCCTGAAAGAATTAGGTCAGAAATCCGTTACTTTAGCTCCTGAGACAGGAACTGACCGGTTGCGGTTTTCCATAAACAAACGGTTCACGAACGAATTGTTGTTGGAAAAGACACATATTTGTGCTACCTTAGGGATAAGGGAAATAAAACTGTATTTTATGGTCGGATTGCCCGGTGAAACCGAAAACGATATAACTGCTTTATACGAACTGATAAAAGAATGCGCTAAGTTTAAAATAGTTATTAAAGCGGCGGTTAATCCTTTTATACCCAAACCGCACACGCCGTTTCAGCTTGAAGCAATGGACTTTAAAAAATCCCTGAAATATAAAATTAATCTTTTAAAAAAATTGCTGCGGACAATTCCGTGTGTGAATCTATCTTTCTCAAGCATAAAAGAGGCGTACCTTGAAGGATTGATTTGCCGGGCAGACGCGCAAACCGGTGAAAATATTTTTCTCAAAGGCGGTTTTGTTAATCCTTTGCGGTTGCCTGAATACAAACAGGATGAAAAATTATGTTTCCCATGGGATATTGTTGATATAACTTAACCGATCGGCATAACCAAATGTTACGGCAAAAGAATTTTAACTGGTTAGAAATAATTTTCGTTATTATATTAGCGGTTATTTTCTCGTGCGCGTTATTCTGGCGCGCGCTTAGCCATCCAGAAGGAATACTGTATTTTTCCGATATAATTCACGTGTGGTATTTTTTTAAAATTTTTACTTTGAATACCTTAAGACAGTTCGGCGAACTGCCGTTATGGAATCCGCTTATTTATTCCGGCGTGCCTTTTGTGGGCAACCCGCAATCAACCCTTTTTTATCCGCCGTTTTGGCTTTTTCTAATAATACCTGTTCATTACTGCATTACGATTTTGTTTACCCTGCATATAGCTTCCGCTTGGGTTGGAATGTATTTATTTGCCCGCAAACGCAGGTTATCGTCGATTGTTTCTATATTTACCGCTATTGTATTTGTTCTTAATTTCAAAGTTATGGCGCATATTTTCGCAGGACATCTAACTCAAACATGTTCATGGTCTTATATCCCATGGTTGTTTCTATCGATAGAATATTTTATTGAGTACAGGCAGATACGCTCGACAGCGGTTTTGGCAGGCTGTATATCTTTGATATTTCTATCAGGACAAATGCAGATTTTTTATTATCAGATGATAATAGGTTTTCTATATTTATTGTTTAAGATTTTTTATTATCAGCGTTCCGGTGCGGTGGGTATTATTTTTGGTTATATTATTTGTTTAATTCTATTCGTCCTTATGACGGCTGTATCAATGTTTCCTATTATTGAACTGATGAAATTTTTTCAGCGCTCAGGAGGAGCAGACTATTTATTCGCAAGTTCTTTTTCATTAAGATTTAATGATTTAATAACCTTACTTTTTCCTTATTTTTTCAATATCCCTGAGCATGGTTCGAATTTATATAATAATTTTTTCTGGGAACGGACGGTTTATTGCGGAATAATACCGTTATTTCTGCTTTTTTTATCTTACCGTAAACGGCAGAAATATCATTGCGGGTTCTTTATAGTTGTTTTGTTGGCGGCTTCTTTGTTCTCTTTAGGTTCTAATGGACTGCTGTTTGATTTGTTATATAAAATATTGCCCGGAGTCAGTTATTTTAGATGCCCGTCGCGAATGTTTTTGTTTTCCGGTTTCGCTGTAGCTGTTTTATCGGGATACGCGTTACAAAATATTATTGACGACAAATACCTTTTCAGAATACGCAAATTATATAGAATAGGTTTTGCCGCGGGATTAATTGTAATCATTTTTAATGAAGGGCTGTTTTTCTTTTCCGGCACAATAATTCCCGGGTTAAAAAGCGCGATTTTGTATATCTTGGGGTTCAGTTTTATTCTTTATTTATGGGCTAAAAATTATTTAAACAAAGGTTTATTTTTGCTGCTCATAATTGGTTTGACAACCATAGATTTAGGGAGCAAGGCGATACCTCTTGTTAAAACTGTACCGTTAAGCGACATTATGCCTAAAGATAATTTCTATAACGGTATTATTAACGATAATACTATTTTCAGGGTTTACGATGTATGCGGGGCATTCCCGCAATATTTAAGCGCTGCATACGGTATTCAACAGATAGGGGGGGACGAGCCTGTTATCTTATCTGCTTATTTAAGTTATATGAAAGAAATAAACAAGCCTGCGTCCCGTTTTGATGATTTAGATAATGACGGACAAAAAATGTTTTTTCCAGTCTCAAATTTTATAAACGGAGTTGATTGGAATTTACTGCATCTTTTAAATGTTAAATATATTATAAGC
>JAGGZS010000315.1 GCA_021161885.1 bacterium | reverse complement strand
GTTCATAAGCGAATATAGGTTTCTTTTCTCTAATTAAGCGCAAATAAGTTTTGATTATTGAAAAAGCTCTGTTTTTGCGCGCTTCCAAAGCCAATTCAGATAAAAAATCTTTTTCAATGATATGTATTCCCATAAACGTATGTGTGGGCAAAGAAGAAGTATAAATTCGGCGTATATCCGTAATTTTTTTATCCGAATTTAAACTAATCTGGCGTGGTTGGCACCATGACGCTACAGCAAGCGTGGCAACCGCTTTTTTCTTCTTATGGAATTCAATCATTTTGTTCAGATTAAAATCGGTATAAATATCGCCGTTATATACAATAACGCTCTGGTCGGAAATTAAATCGCGGGCATTAAACAATCCGCCGCCGGTTTCAAGAATAACCGGTTCATCCGAATAAAAAATTTTTTCATCACACTGATAACCGTTATCTACAATATTTTTTAATATATCCGGTTTATAATGGGTATTGATTATTACGGAAGATACGGATAACTGCTCTAATCTATCTATAACATAAAAAATAATAGGTTTTCCTAAAACAGGTACGGTTACCTTAGGACGATAATCCGTAAGCGGACGTAACCTTACACCAAAACCAGCGCCGAAAATAAACCCTTGCATAATCCCGCCAAAATTTTTTTTACCTAAATCAACCCGCTAAACAATTCCGTAGACAAATAACGTTCACCTGAATCAGGCAGAATAACGACAATAGTTTTACCGTCAAACTCGCCGGACAAAGCAAGCCGCGCGGCAACCGCAACCGCAGCACCGCAAGATATTCCCGACAAGATGCCTTCTTCCCTTGCCAACCTTCTGGAGAACTCTGCGGCCTCATCGCTCGAGACCAGTTCGACTCTGTCTATAAGGGAAAGATCAAGTATTTTCGGGATAAACCCCGCTCCGATCCCCTGAATTTTGTGAATGCCGGGCTGTAAAGGTTTATTCTCTATAAACTGCGATAAAATAGGGCTTTCCTGAGGTTCAACAGCTATAGAAGATATTTTATGTTTTTTTTCTTTTTTAAAAAAACGGGTTATACCGGTTATTGTGCCGCCCGTACCTACGCCGGACACCAATGCATCAACTTTCCCGTCGGTATCGTGCCATATTTCCGGACCGGTTGTTAGTTGATGGATTGCCGGGTTCGCCGGATTTTCAAACTGCCCTGCTAAAAAATATTTATCGGGCTCATCACTGTAAATTTCCTCAGCTTTGCTGACAGCTCCTTTCATCCCTAAAGCGCCGTCTGTTAATATCAGGTTAGCTCCGAAAATTTTCAGCAATTTTTTTCGTTCAAGGCTCATTGTTTCCGGCATGGTCAGCGTTAATTTATATCCGCGTGACGCGCAAACAAAAGCCAAAGCTATACCAGTATTTCCGCTGGTTGCCTCAACCACCTCTCTGCCGGGACCGAGCACACCTCTTTCTTCCGCATCCCAAATCATAGATGCCCCGATTCTGGACTTTACGGAATATGCCGGATTACGCCCTTCAATTTTAGCTAATATATTAGCCTTGGTTTTACTTACTATCCTATTCAATTTAACTAATGGTGTCCGCCCAATAGACAACGAGTTATCTTTAAAAATATTTGACATATTTATACCTCCTTAATAAAAAACGATTATTACAAACAATATGCTCAGACTTTATCTAAAGCCTTGTCTATATCAGCTATAATATCGTCAATATGTTCTATGCCGATTGACATACGAATATAATCGTCAGTAACTCCTGTGGACAGTTGTTCCTCAGGCGTCAACTGCTGATGCGTTGTTGAAGCAGGATGGATAACAAGGGTTTTTGCATCGCCAATATTTGCGACATGAGACAAAAGTTCCACGTTATCAATAAATTTAACACCTGCCTTTTTACCGCCTTTTATGCCGAATCCGACTAAGGCCCCGGCACCTTTATTTAAATACTTATCCGCTTTTGTTTTTTCAGGACTATTTTTTAAACCGGGATAATTCACCCAATTTACTTTTTTATGGTTACTTAAAAATTCCGCTACAGCCAAAGCGTTTTCGCAATGCCTGGGCATACGAAGATGAAGTGTCTCTAATCCTTGAAGAAACAAAAAAGCGTTAAACGGCGACATTGCAGGCCCTAAATCACGCAATAGGCTCACACGCGCCCTGATAAGATAACATAAAGCGCCGAATGTCTCATAAAATTTAAGCCCGTGATAGCTCGCGTCCGGTTCTGTAAAACAAGAAAATTTTCCCTGAGTCCAATCAAATTTGCCGGAATCAACAATAGCCCCGCCTATTGAAGTGCCATGCCCGCCGATAAATTTTGTGGTTGAATACACAACTATATCCGCCCCGTAATCAAAGGGTTGAAGAATATATGGGCAGGCTGTGTTGTCTATTATCATAGGAATTTTGTGTCTATCGGCTATTTTGCTGATTTTTTCTATGTCAACCACATCAAGTTTCGGGTTGCCTATACTTTCACAATAAATTGCCTTTGTTTTATCAGTTACCGCATTATCAAAATCGTCCGGGCAAGTGGAATCGACAAACTTAACGTTAATGCCCAATCTTCTAAGAGTATAATGAAACAAGGTATACGTTCCGCCGTACAAATTTGTTGCCGATACAATTTCATCGCCCGAACTTGCGACATTCATTACAGCCAATGATATAGCCGACATCCCTGAAGATACCGCAAGAGAGCCGACACCGCCTTCAAGTGCGGCTAACCTTTTTTCAAGCGCGTCGGTTGTCGGGTTCATCAGCCGGGTATAAATGTTGCCGAACTCCTGCAGTCCAAACAGCCGGGCAGCGTGCCCTGTATCATCAAACAAATAGGATGTTGTCTGATAAATCGGGACAGCTCTGGAATTTGTGCTGTCGGATCCTTCCTGTCCGGCATGAAGCAATATAGTATCTTTTTTCAATGTTTTATAATCAACCATAAAAAAATCTCCTATTAAAAATTGTCTTAAATAATTTGATTAAAATAATCTTCCACAAGGTGCAAAATTTTATAAGTACTTTTTGAAATTCTGTTTAAATCCTCTTTTTGTTTCTCTGAAATATCGCCATGAACACCATTAATCAGAAGCGAAATGTATCCCATAATGGCGTTTAAAGGTGTGCGTAAATCATGTGATAACTGGGATAAATCATAAGAATAAACAGAAGACAAAGAATCTAATTCCCGAGATTTATCCTTAAACTTATCTTCAAGAGATTTATAATTTACCAATAAAAGAATAAGCAGGACAATAGTAATACAGTTGGAAATTATCAACAATATTATCCAAGTCATTGTACTTACTTTCTTTCGTTAAAAATTTTTTCTATTTCAGTAATTAATACGTCCGGGGACATCGGTTTGGGCAAAAAAGCATCGCATCCGTTTGACAATGCTTTTTCCATTTCATGGGGCAACGCCATAGCAGAAAAAGCTATGATGATTATATCTTTAGTCGTTTGGTCGTTTCTTATGCGTTTAGCGACTTCCCAGCCATCGATTTTTGGTATTGATAAATCCAAAACAACAACATCTGTTTTTTCTTTTTTCACCTTTTTTAATGCCTCTTCTCCGTCAACAGCTTTGGCTATATCGTAATTTTTAAATTGCAGATACGCCGATAAGGTTTCCATATTATCTGGTTCATCTTCAACAATTAAAATTTTAGGATTCATCAGCCGCCTCACCTTTTTCTATATAAACGGTTACTATAATAATACGTTCTTTTTTAATATAATCTATCAGCAGACCGCCTTTAAGCCACGTTAATAAAGACCGAGCTACATTTGCACTTAAATTCGTTATATTAAAAAATGTAGGAGAATGGATAAACGGTTCTACAAGGGCTTTATAAAAATTTTCTATTTTTATTTTTTTATCAAAGCGCATTTCAAACGATATTAAAACACATTCAATATCTGCTTTGGTATCGGATGTTATATTTACCTCAACAGGAATACCTTTTGTAACTTCATGATAAACAATGGCATTCAGTACACTTATAACTATTTCGTCGAACTTTTCTTTATCGGAAAAAACAAAATATTTTTCTTTTTTATCAAATTTAATATCAACTGTTTTTCCTTCTCCGCCAAGAACATAGTTCAAATTTTTAAGCGCGCGTCCAACACAGTCTACCGCATCAAAATTTGTTTTATGAACCGTAATGTTTTCTGTCTGTATCGCAGATAATGAAGAAATCCTTATTATTCCGTCAAGCCACTTAAATGTATGGTACAAATTTTTTCTCGCTTTTTGCAGGGAATTAATCTGTTTATCGTTAAGTTCACCGTAAACCTTATTCATAAGTAACGAGATATACCCCATTATGCTTGTAAGCGGAGTTCTTAGTTCCGTAGACAAATTAGTTAAAAAATCAAGTTTAAGCTGATTAGCTTTTTCCAGCTGTTCATCTTTGCGCTTCAGGTCGTCCATTGCTTTCTGGAGCATTTCGGTTCTTTGTTTAACCTTATTCTCAAGATTTTGATACAGCCCTTCCAGTTCTTCTGCCATAAGGTTAAAATCAAACGCGAGTTCTCCTATTTCATCATTGCTTTTTAAAGGTATCCTATGGGCAAGGTTGCCGTCTTTAATGATTTCAACTCCTTTTTTGAGCAATTTAATGGGTTTAGTGAACTGAGAGGACAAAATCAAAGCGACAATTACCGTCATCACAAAAGTAAAGAACAACAACACATATAAAATTATTTTAAATATCGCTATTTTGGAATAAACAAAATATTTAGGCAAATACGAGATAATAATCCAATAATTGCTTGGATTGATAAATTCCGGAAATACACGCTGCGTAACAAAAACATATTTATCAGATTCAATTAACGGTTTATCAAAATTATTAAGCAGCTGCTCGTTTACCTTTAAAGAAAAATCCTGCATAATAGACCATTTCATTTCAACCTGCTGAGGCGTTCCCCACTCTTTATTGCGATCAGAATGAGCGATATAAAACCCTTTGCGGTTAATTATGCAGTTATTAGCTTCAGGATATTTTTCTATTTTCCATTCGCTAATAGGTTTAAACAGCGTATCCACTTTAAGGGCGATAGTAATAATCCCTCTTTTTTTGCGGGATATATCCTGAACTGCTGTGGACACGTAAATAACTTTCGTATATGGGGTTTCAAGCACATCGTATTCTTCGTTCAAGCTAACGTCGGATACGTAGACCTGCCCTTGTCCAAGCTCTACGGTTTGTTTAAAAAAAGAGGTATGTTTTTTATTCTGCAGATTTTCGCCGTATACAATTTTCCATTTACCGGAATCTATATAGTTTACTCTTATTATCTCCTGGCCGGATAAATCGCAGTAACTGATATAATGGTACTTCTTGCGTTTATCGATAAACTCGATAAAATCGTTATATACCGCTTCTTTTAATTTACGCGCTTCCGGCTCTAAGGCATTAGGCAGATAGTCAAGCATTCTGGATAAATCAGGCAGCCTGCTTGTCAGCAACACGTCTTCGCGCACATCGTACAGTTCCTGCCTTATATGATTTGATATGGCAAGCGTATGATTTCTCAGCGGAGTTACCGCATATTCTTTTAAAGGAGTTATAGATACCCGCAAACTGAAAAAACCAAGTATCAAAAGAGGGATTAAAGACAAAATTAAAAAATAAAATAATAGTTTCGTTTGAATAGATATTGATTTTTTTATAGATGAATTTTTGTCAGCCATTGAAAAATCCCTGAAAAAATTTTTTGTTAGAAATCATTTGATATAATTTTGTTCCTTATAAATAATAGGTAACAGTATTATATGTGTCAATTGATTTTAACGATTAAAAACAAATATTTTTTTAACGGATATTTAAAGTTATGAAATTTTTTATAAAAACAGCTCCGGCATTAATAGTTGGCTTGCTTACAGTCATTTGTTACTTTAATTCCATACATAACGGATTTGTTTACGATGACAGTTCGTATGTTGTGAACAATCATCAAATAAGAAGTTTTTTTTATATTCCCGAATATTTTACAAATCTTTGTTCTTATCAGGGAACCGGTCATGAAGGGCGATTTAAGGTATTTAGGCCGCTCGTAACTTTAAGTTTTGCGATTGATTATTATCTTTACGGCTTATCTCCTTTAGGGTTTCATTTTACAAACATTGTGCTTCATTTTTTGTCGGGCATTCTTGTTTATTACTTATTCCTTAAACTGTCGGGAAAAGTTTTTACCGCTATGGCAACGGCTTTAATATTTATATGCCATCCGTCTCAGGTAGAGTCAGTTACATGGGTTTCCGGCAGAGGAAATATGTTATACGCCATTTTTG
>JAGGZS010000320.1 GCA_021161885.1 bacterium | reverse complement strand
GGTGTAGTAAGTATATGCGGCGATCCGAACGTGGGTAAATCTACCTTGCTGAACGCTGTTATGGGACAGAAAATGGCGATTGTATCGCGCAAACCACAGACAACTCGCGGGGTCATACGCGGAATATATACTAAAGATAATGTTCAGGTTTTATTCGTGGATAACCCCGGTTTCATTGAACCTAAAGATAGGCTCGATACGTTTATGTTCAATCAGGCGAGAGACAGTATACGCCAAGCTGATCTTGTGCTTTTTGTTGTTGAACCTCAACTGCCGGATAAAGCAGCGGTCCTTAAAAATCTTGAACCGATTTTGAAAAATAAACGACCTGTCTTTTTAATTATTAATAAAATCGACAAGATACCAAAACCTGAAATTTTACCGTTGATAGAAACATACAGTGATATATATCGGTTTGAGAAAATTATTCCAATATCAGCTCTCAAAAAAGATAACGTAGACTCCCTTATGGAGGAGGCAGTCAACCTGCTTCCCGAGGGACTGCCCTTGTTCCCTGAAGATATTGTGTCCGATCAATTTGAACGTTATTTTGTAGCCGAATTGATAAGGGAAAAAGTTTTTCGTTTGACTCATCAGGAACTCCCTTATTCGGTTGCCGTAAAAATTAATGAAATTAAGCAAAGGCAAGGCGCTAAAACCCTTGTGCGAGCCGATGTGATAGTGTCCAGAACCGCCCATAAATCTATGATTATAGGCGCAAAAGGGGCGTTGATTAAAAAGATAGGGCAAACCGCCAGAAGAGATGTTGAGGATTTTCTCGGAGAACCGTGTTATCTGGAATTGTTTGTTAGAGTTATAAAAAATTGGCAGAAAAGCGCAAAATATTTAAAAGAATTCGGTTATTCAAATTGATTTTTAATGCCCGGTAAATGAGCTTATTAATATCTCAAAAAATGGAGATAAAACGGATATGAAAAAATTATTTATTACGGTATTTTGTTCTGTTTTGTGTTTAGCGGTAAATAACGCGCAAGGAGGTGATAAAGTGAGACAGTCGATACTTGCTGGTTCGTGGTATCCCGCTTCAGCGGATGCACTAAGAAAAACAGTTGACGATTATATCGGAAAAGCCAATCCCGATTTGTCATTATCCCAAAAAAGGGTGATAGCCTTAATCTCGCCTCATGCCGGATACCAATATTCAGGCCAGGCCGCGGCATACGGATATAAACTGTTAAAAGGTAATCAAGATATTAAACGAGTGATAATTCTCGCGCCGAGCCATCATTTTGGATTCAGGGGATTGTCTATCCTTGACGTTGATGCTTACGAAACCCCTTTGGGAACTATACCGGTTGACAAAGAAGCAGCCGATAAGTTGCGCCAATATCCTTTAATCCAGAGTATAGCGCAGGCTCACGCCCGTGAACATTCAATTGAAATCCAACTGCCTTTTATTCAGCGCACTCTTAAAAATTTTAAGCTGGTTCCTATTATTGTAGGGCAGTTGCGCTCTGAGGATTTTGAGCTTCTATCTAAGGCTTTAAAACCCTTTGTTGACGATACAACCCTTATTGTCGCCAGTTCGGATTTTACCCATTACGGTCATAATTTTGGTTATTTGCCTTTTTATGATGATATTAAAAATAATCTCGCAAATTTAGACGGCAAAGCTGTATCTGAAATTATTGCTGAAGATTTTAACGGATTTAGAAGTTATATTAAAAAAACAGGCATAACTATCTGCGGCAGAGACCCTATATCCCTTTTATTAAAATTAGTTCCCGCAAATTCAACGGCTAAACAATTAATCTATTATACATCCGGCGATGTTACAGGCGACTATACTAATAGCGTAAGTTATGTATCCATAGTTTTTACGGTAGAGAATAAAACTGCTGAAAAGACAGAAAAAGAAAATACACAGGTTGAAAAAGATCAGGATAATTAAGCCGGCACAGTTATCATGCCAGAAAATTCATCACAAATGGAATTTGATACATATATAGAAAACGCCTTTATTATTGACGGATCCCAAAATAAAAGTTTTAAAGGGGCATTAGGGATTTGCGGTGATAAAACAGCCTATGCGGGCAAACCTGTAATATGCGAAGCCAAAGAAAAGATTAACGCCAAGGGGTGTATATTAAGCCCGGGATTTATCGATATACACGGTCATTCCGATTTTTCTATTTTTATGCACCCTGACGCATCTTCACGCATTAATCAAGGGGTTACCACCGAAGCAATAGGCAACTGCGGGTTATCGGCGGCGCCGTTATACGGGCAGGTATGGCAGAGATGGCATAACAGGTATGCTGAGAAAAATTTTATTATAAACTGGCGCGAACCAGAAGATTTTTTTGAGAGATTAATCGATCGCGGTACGGGCATCAACATTGCTCCTTTGCTTGGACACACTAATTTACGCACATATATAGTCGATTATAACGATACTAAACTTCAAGGTTCTAATCTTGAAAAATTTTCTCGTTTGGCGGATAAATATTTACAAAAAGGTTATTTTGGAATTTCGTTAGGGCTTGCGTATCCGCCTGGAATTTTTGCCGATGAAACTGAACTTAGGGCAATATTTACTCAGCTTAAAAAACATAACTCACTGCTTAGCGTTCATCTTCGTAACGAAAGCGATTTTGTTGAACAGAGCCTTCTGGAAATATTGAAATTGAACGAAGATTTCGATGTGCCCGTGCAAATATCTCACCTTAAAGCGTTCGGGAAAAAAAATGCGGGCAAGGTGGATAATTTATTGTCTATGATAGATCGGTTCTCAGCTGAAAGTAAATCGGGAATTAATTTCGACAGGTATCCGTATACCGCTTTTTGCACTGATTTAGATTTCATTTTACCTCAATACCTTTTTGAGGGCGGTTACGCAAAAGCGGCACAACGTTTGAGTGATATAAAGGTAAAAAAAGAAATTGCAGGGTACCTTAAAAATAAATTTTCTATGGACGACGCCTCCGCGATTTTTATATCGTCAACCGCAAAATCAAAACGTAAATTTTTAGGTAAACGCTTAACTGATCTAACCGATAAAACCGATGCTGATTTCTGGATTAAAATAATAGATTTTCTGCTGGAAATAAAATTCAAGTCGGACGCCGTTTTTTTCTTATGGATGAAACTAATTTAAGGAAGATTATATCGCATCCATCTGCTATTATAGCATCGGACAGCTCTGTTAAATCATATGATGAACCGGATAATCCGCATCCTCGAACTTACGGCACGTTCCCTGAATTTTTGAATTTGGTTATCCGTGAAAAAATTATGAGTATTGAAGAAGCTGTTTATAAAATCACATTAGCGCCGCGCAAAAACTCGGTTTGGCAAACAGAGGGTTAATTAAGAAAAATTATTTTGCCGACCTTGTTTTGTGGGATCCGGATAAAATCGAAGGGGTATCATCGTTTAAGAAACCTAAAGTTAAACCGCAAGGCATAATAAAAGTTTGGGTAAACGGCAAAGATACCTCGCGAACTGAACAAAACAGGTTGCCAGGCAGATTGCTTTTAAGGGGAAAATCTTGATTTTTTCTCAAAGAATTTTTTTTATTATATTATTGGCAGTTACAGTTTTATTTTGTGGCTGTGATTATAAGAAAAGGTCTTATGATGTTTTATATTTGCGTCTAAAAAAGGATATCACGTCGTTAGACCCTGCTTTTATAGTCGATGTGGACGGCGGTAAAGTTGCCGCTTATTTATATAACGGACTTGTTAAATTAGATAAAAATTTAAACATTGTTGCGGATATCGCCAAGAAATGGGAAATACTTGATAATGGCAGGCGGTACAGATTTTATTTGAGGGATGACGTCTGTTTTTCTAACAACTTAAAGTGTACGGCAAAGATAGTCAAAAAATCGTTTGAGCGGATAATAGACCCTGATATATCTTCGCCGAGAACATGGGTTTTTGAAAAAGTTAAGGGCGTTCAGGATGTTTTGCGGGGCAGTTCAAAAAATGTTGCCGGTTTTGTTGTTGTAAACGATAATATTTTTGATATTGTGCTTACCGAACCTTTTTTGCCGTTTCTGTCGATGCTTACTATTTCAAACGCTTTGGTTGTTATAGCGGATGATAAATCTAAAAATATATATGGAACAGGTCCTTTTATTTTAGATTATTGGGATAGGGGAAACAGGCTTGTTTTAAGAAGAAACAAAAACTATTTTGGTAAAAAAGCTGAAATTAAACAAATACAGTTTAAGATTATACCTGAAGATTTTACCGCTATAACCGAGTTTGAAAACGGTAAAATAGATGTTTTTGAAATTCCAAGAGCTGAATTTGAGTATTTTGTTAACGATAAAATATGGAAAAATTATGTCCATGAGATACCTGCTTTGAACACTTACTATCTTGGGTTTAACTGCCAAAAAACGCCGTATTCCGACAAAAAATTCCGCAAAGCCGTAGCTGCATCTATCAACAGAAAAAAAATAGTGGAGAATTATTTGGAATCTCGGGTTGAAACAGCGCGGTGTCCTGTGCCGCCTGCTTTGCTTAATAAGCAAATAGTTATTGATGAAAAAATAGAGTATAATCCCAGTTACGCCCTTGAATTGTTGAAAACTTTTGATAAAAACAAAACGCCGATTAAACTGTATCTTAGCAGTAACAGGGAGATGGAAGGTGTAGCGGAATTAATTCAGCATGACCTCAACGCCGTGGGTATTGATGTTGATATTCATGTGCTTGAATGGACTGCTTTTAAGGAAACCGTAGCCAATGGCGAAGCGGGTATGTTTTTGTTGTCATGGTGGGCGGATTATCCTGATATAGAAAATTTTTTGTATCCGGTGTTCCATTCCGATAACTGGGGTGCCGCGGGAAACCGTGTCAGGTACAAAAATAAGCGCTTTAATGTGTTGGTAGAAAAAGCAAGGGCGAGCGTGGATGAAAATATGCGTAACCAATTGTACAGCCAAGCAGTAAATATTGTGATGGATGACTGCCCATGGGTTTGTCTGTGGCACAAAAAAAAGTTTACCGTAACTCAGCCGTGGATAAAAAATTATTTTTTATCGCCTTTATATTCAGTTGATAAAGGAAACAAAATACAAATAGAAAAGATAAATTAGTATGCCGTTGAAATATTTTTTTAAAAAAATAATTGAGAGTTTTCCTACTTTAACGGGGGTGATTATTATCACTTTTATTCTGCTTAAACTTGCGCCCGGAAACCCTCTTTATTCAATTATCGGTGAACGTGTAACCGCTGAAAGAGTATCTGAACTAAAAAGTAAGATGGATATATATGATGTTTCTCTATTGCGACAGCTTAAAATGTACCTGTTTAATATCTTAAAAGGTGATCTGGGATATTCTTATATAACGAAACAGCCGGTGTTTACAAGTTTAATGGAAAAATTGCCCAATACAATAAAACTTGCCTCATTGAGCATTTTTCTAGCGGTTATCTGTGGAATTGGATTAGGATTAATCGGAGCGTTGACCAGATCGGTTTTAGTAGATAAAATTATTCTGCTTATTACAACATTTGGCATATCCACACCGGTTTTTTGGTTTGGATTACTGCTTATCTATCTATTTGCCAGATGTTTACGAATTCTGCCCGCTTCTGGAATGAGTGAAGGAGAATTAGCCTATATTATCTTGCCCGCGCTCACATTAGGAAGCCGTTCCGCCGCTTACATCGCGAGAATGACTAAAGCAAGCCTTCAGGATGTATTAGCTGAACCGTATGTGTTATCTGCTAAAGCCCGTGGGTTATCGCCGTTTTCGGTATTGCGGCATTCCCTTAAAAACGCTATGATCCCGATAATTACCCTTATCGGGCTTGATTTCGGAAGTTATCTGAATGGTTCGGTTTTAACAGAAACCATTTTCGGATGGAACGGGGTAGGGCGTTATGTGGTTATGGCTATAAGCCAGCGTGATTATCCGGTTATTATGGGCGGGGTGCTGATGGGCACATTAATTTTTATTGCGGTAAATATTTTGATGGATATTTTTTATGTAGTCGCTGACCCGAGGATAGAACTGAAATGAAAAAGTTTTTTTATTGGTCGGCTTTAGGATTATTAACGGTTATTTTAGGGGTATGTGTTTTATCCTCATGGATAACCCCTTATGATCCTTTGCTGCCTGACCTTGACGCGCTTAAACAGGCTCCGTCTTTATCTCATCTTATGGGTACGGACGACAGGGGACGCGATGTGTTAAGCAGAATTATCGCGGGCGGCAGGTTTTCTATATCGCTTGGAATATTCACCACGGTTTTTGCTTTGTTAATAGGGATTATATTTGGATTCATAAGCGGTTATTACTGTGGATGGATGGATTCTTTAGCGGGGGTTGCCATTAATATAACTTTGGCGTTCCCGTCGTTACTGCTTGCTATCGCGTTGTCATCGGTTATGGAACCCGGATACAAATCTATTTTCGTTACTTTGGTTGTTATCGGGTGGGCAGGGTTTGCCAAATTGATCAGAGGAGAAACTTTAAAACTGAAAAACAGCCCTCATGTTCAGGCCGCCAGAGTTTTAGGGGCATCTGATTTATATATTTTTCTAAAACATATTCTCCCTTTATCCGCGGGTATTATAATAACCGCGGTTACACTGCGTGTAGGAGTGTCTATTCTTATGGAAAGTTCACTGAGTTTTCTCGGATTAGGCATACAGCCGCCTATGCCCACATGGGGCGGTATGGTAAGCCAAGGCAGAGATTTTTTCAGGTCTGCTCCATGGATGACAATGTTCCCGGGCATAATCATAACATTAACAATATTGTCGTTAAATATCGCGGGCGAAGGTTATAAAGAATTATCGGCTCATAATGTGAAAAAATATAAATGATTATTTTTTTACGGGAATTCTTAAAGTCTGCCCCGGTTTGATAATATCCGATATGTTTTCCATATTATTCGCTTCCGCTATTGCTTCCATTGATGTTCCGTACTGTTGGGCGATAACCCATAAATTTTCTCCGGTTTTTACCTTGTGGTTTACATATTCTAACTGATTATCACCAATAATTGAAGAACCTGATTCTCTATTGCTATCGCTAACCGTTGAAGTAGACGCTTCGCCGTAAATTTCCTGTTCTATTAGGCGTATTCGTTTAATAATGCGTTGGTTTTCTTTAAGAACCTCGTCTAAAATAACTTTAAGTTTTTCATTTGTGCTTTTTTCGAGTTTTGCCATTTCTATGTTGATTGCTTCCTGATTGGATGTGTTGTCCTGTTGTTCTTGTTTAACCTGCCCAATTTCTTTGTCCATTGCCAATAAGCTGTCGGACATATTGGTGTTTAACTGGATAATCAAGTTGTTTAATTCATCTAAACGGCTTTCCGAAGAAAGTGTTTTATCTTGAATCCGCATCATTTCATTTTGTATGTTTTTGTCTCTGCTTATCAGTTCATCGCGCAGTTCTTCATTGCAGCCGGTCAGAAAAAGGCAGAGTGTTAAGATAGGTAATAATAAAAAAGTATATATACGCATTGGTAAAATATATCCTTGTTTATATACAGATTATAAATTTATATGTTGAGCTGTTTTAAATTATCATTGGGCTAATTTAAACTCAACGCGCCTGTTTTCCGCCCATGCGAATTCGTTATGTTCGGAATTAGCAGGTCGTTCTTCTCCGTAACTGATTGTAGTTAACCTCTCTGCCGTTACACCTTTAGCGACAAGTAATTCTCTTACAGCCAGAGCTCTTCTTTCGCCGAGAGCCAGATTGTATTCTTCAGTTCCGCGTTCGTCGCAATGCCCTTCAAGACGAAGCAGGACTTTAGAATGAACACTCATCCATTGAGCGACTTGAGAGAGCGATTGTTTCATATCGGTTCTTATGCTTGACCTGTCGAAATCAAATAATATCGGCTGGAAAACGAATTTAAATTCATCGGGCGGATCTACAAATGTGCCTGACGGAATGGTTGTTAAAGGAATATCGGATTTAACCGCTTTGCCTTTAGGTTTGCTTTGGCATCCCGCAAGCGCCGTAAGAGCAGCGATTAATAGTATTGATAGGAAAAAGTTTCTGTTAAATTTCATTGTTACCTCCCTGTTAGGTTATTATTTATGTGTATTTCAGTTTGGTCCCCATGTAGACGAAGTGCAGTTATTTTCCTCGTCGGTTATTTGTACAGCGATAGAATCGCGTACATCCATAAAATATATATCCGATTTAAAATTTTGTGTCAATGTATATGATATATGTATTCCGTCCGGCGCCCACGACGGGCTTTCTTCCGACTCTAAAGTTGTTGTTAACCGTTTTATGTTGCCGTTATTTACATCAAGAAGATATAATTCCGAATTTTTTCCGTATAATGAAGTATAAACGATTAACGAAGATTTTTTTGTGGGACACCAATCGGGCGATGTATTGTAAGAACCCCTGTAAGAAACACGTTTAGGGGTTCCGGTCCTGTAATCGACTGTATATATTTGGGGCGTGCCAGTCCTGTCGGATACAAAAGCTATGCGGTTGCTCTCGGGTGCCCATGCGGGCGATGTGTCGGTCGCTGGATTATAAGTAACTCGTTTTAAAATAGACCCGTCAATGTTAAGAATATATATCTCCGGATTGCCGTTAAAACTGAGCGTAAGGGCTATTTTTTTTCCGTCCGGTGAAACCGCCGGAAAAGCGTTAAGCCCGGGTCTTGCCGATATTTTTTTTATGTTTGCAGATGTTAAATCGCGCATAAACACAAACGGATAACCGTTTTCTTTGTAGCTTACATAGAATAAACTTGTATTGTGCCATGCGGGATTAATGGTAAGATTGGAATTAAAAGTTAACTGCCGTGCGTTTTGCCCGTCATAATCGGTTATAAAAATATTTTTTATCCCGTTGACTTCTTTTACATAAGCGATTGAAGTGTTTGTTATAGGCGGTCTTGCGCCCGAAAAAAGTTTTATTAGTTTTCCGCAAAGCGAGTGAGCCGCTGTGCGCAGATTTTTTCTTGCCGAAACTATTTGTTCCGATAATATAACAGACTGTGCCGCGATATCAAAACATACGAATTTTATAAATACTTCAGTCCCTTGTATATCGTAATATCCTTTAATGACTAATTCGGTAGTATGCTCAAACCAGAAATCATAGTCTGCGCTGTCAATATTTTTTCCTTTTTTAAGTATCTTGTCCGTGAATTTTGTTTTTTGCGGCCATAACTCGAAATAGCCTGAATTTTTTATGTCGAATTTAATTGTAGAGTATAATTCTCTCGCGGTTAAAATATCGCTGTTATCATATTTTTTTGCGAAAAACGGCAGGATGGCAACCCTGATTTTTCGGTCGAGTTTTTTAGAGATGGTTATCTTAATTTCCCTGCATAAAGCAATATTTTCAAAAATTATTAAAAATGAAATATTTAAAATAACAGTTATAAGAAAAGCATATTTTTTTTTATTCATCATTTTACCGTTTTGCGTCGAAATTAATAATTATCTCCAGATAATTCTCGTTAAGTCCTGAAGGAAAAGCCGGATATGGTGAAGCATTAGTTATCGCGTTTTTTATCGACCTGTCAAAACTATTG
>JAGGZS010000234.1 GCA_021161885.1 bacterium | reverse complement strand
TTTATCAAAAACTACAACCATTTACACACTTTTTATGACACACCTGTTTTGTATCGCCTACGCGCCTTATTTCTTTTTGCTGTAACGCCCTTAATAATTTAACTTGAAAATTCAAGTCAGTGCTTGATATTTCATCGAGAAAAAGGGTACCGCCGTCAGCTTCCTCAAAAAGCCCTAATTTTTCGGTAACCGCCCCGGTGAACGCCCCTTTTTTATGCCCGAAAAGTTCGCTTTCAAGAAGTTCGCGCGGGATTGATCCGCAATCTACGGGAACGAGTTTTTTATCCGCCCGTTTGCTTCGAGCATGGATTGCTCTGGCGACCAATTCTTTACCGGTTCCGCTTTCGCCCTGAATAAGGATAGATGTGTCAGAGGCAGCTACTTTCTCTATCATCTCGTAGATTTTCTGTATAGGTTTGCTTTTGCCTATTATGCCGCAGTATGACGAACCGGATTGAGTAAGTTGATTTTTAAGGTTCTTGTTTTCTGTTTGGATTTTCGCTTTTTCCACTGCTTTTTCTATTACTGCCCGCGCGCGCCCTAAGTTTTCGATAGGTTTTGTAAGGTAATCGTAAGCGCCCATTTTCATGGCGGATATGGCGGTTTCTATCGTCATATAAGCGGTAGTGATAATTACTTCCACCTCAGGATAGTTTGCCTTAACTTCTTTAAGCAGTTCTATTCCGTTCATTCGAGGCATTTTAAGATCGGTTATAATCAGGTCGTAATCTTGGGTTTTGATCTTTTCCAGCGCTTGGCAGCCGTCATACGCTACGGTTACTTGATAATTTTGCGATTCAAGCATTATCTGAATCATTGACAATGTTGATATGTCGTCATCAACAATTAATATTCTGCCGTTCATATAATTAGATATTCCTTAAGTCTCTTGGTAATATAACAGTAAACCTTGTCCCTTGGGTTTTGTTGCTGTTTATAATTATTTTTCCCCGATGAAGCTCAACAATTTTTTTCACAATCGTCAACCCCAACCCGTGTCCTTGAATTTCCTGAATATCCGGATCTTTTACCCTGTGAAATTCGCTGAACACATTTTTGCGGTCTTCCGGTGTAATTCCTATTCCGTTATCTTCTATAGATAGTTTGATAAAATTTTCGCTGTTGTCTTTTTCCCATTCGGAAACGCTTATTTTAACGTATCCGCCCGGATTGTTATAAATTATGCCGTTTGATATTAGATGTATAACCATCTGCAGAATCTTTTGCCGGTCGCCAACTATTTGTTCATGGGCATCGGAAATATTATGCTCTATTTGAATTTGTTTTTCTTTCGCGCTGTACGCGAGATTTGTAATAGCTATTTGTATTAATTTTTTTAAGGATAGATGTTTTAAGGATAGATTTCCTTTATCCGCTTCAATTTTAGCAAGGTCAAGAAGATTTTTCGTTAAATCCATTAGCCTGTTGGTTCCGTCAGTTATTAATTTTAGAAGTTTTTGTTGTTTTTCGTTGACTGCGCCTACTAATCCTTCTGTCAGCAAATTTGTTGAGCCGAGTATTAAGTTAAGCGGGGTCTTGAATTCGTGAGACACGGTTGCCACAAAATTTGATTTAAGCCTGTCTATTTCAGCCGCAGCCATTAGATTTTTTGAATCGTTAAGGCTTTTTACTTCAAATATTATGCCGTATTGTATATCTTCCTGCTCAAGAGGAGATGCGCTTATCAGAAGAGGCGCAACCTGCCCGTTTTCTTGAACAAAATCATAGTTCCGCTCGGCGGCATCGCAGGTTTTTATAACCTCAACGAGCATTTCGTTGAGCATTTCAGCGGTATTTTTAGCGAACACGTCGTCAATTATTTTTCCGAACACTTGTTTATATGGTATATTAAAAACAGTTTCTATTGTTTTTGACAACATTACGATTGTGCCGTTATTTTCAACAACCATAATTGCGTGAATCATATCGTCAAAAATGGATGCCAGATGCGATTCAACCTTGTGCAGAGTGCTGTTTTGCCTTTCGAGCTCGTTAATCAGGCATGAATTATGAATGGCGGACGCCGCATTATTCGCCACTACCCACAACATATGTTCAAGATGTATTGTAACCTGTCCGGGAGATACCGGTATGACAACCTGTATAAATCCTATAAAATGTTTATATGAAATGAGCGGAATAAGCACTAATGAGCCTTGCCTATTGGTTTGCCCTATGCTTTCCATAGGAATAATCCTGATTTTCCTGTTGTCAAAAATCCATGACATTATATCTTCGGATAACGGTAAATCGCCGCAAAAGGAGCTGTCTTTGTTTTCGTTGAGTTTAAATTGCAGTTCGCCCGATAAATCATCGTAAAGCATTAATTTGATTGAGTTATACGGACAAATCTCGTTGATAATATTTTTAAGCAGAGTAAATATGCCCTCTATATCATGGGTTTCGTTTATCCGGCTGGTCATCAAATAAAGAGACGATAATTCCCTGAAAGATTTTTGAATGTCTTTTTTAAGTATATGTTTCAATTAATTGTCTCCAAAGTGTAATTATTATATATGTCGGTTTTTACGTGAATTTTATTAGTTTAATGGAAAAGTTTTTTTGAACGTAATTAAGGGAAGTGAAAAGATTATTTTTTTATCAACCGTATGCTAAAAGGCGAAGATACAAGCAGGATAAACGACGATAAGTTAAGAAAACCGATTATATAGGCTGTCGCGGTTGTACCTAAAATAGGTATAAGAAATGTTCCTACCGCCAATGAACCGAAAAAAGCGCCGAGATGATCGGCGTTAGACAAAATACCGCTGGAGAAACCTATATCTTTGTTTATGTTAGTTAAAAGATGAGCTGTCAACGGAAACTCTATACCTGTTAAAAACCCGCAAACAGAGACAAGAACCGTGAAAATTATGTATATTAGGGCAGTATTGCTGATACTTGTTAATCCTGCCATAAAAAAAGGTAATGAAAACGATAAAAGAGGTATGGATATTTCCGCAATAATAAGTATTTTCAAGATAAAAGACTCTGACTTTGCCCTTTTTACGCATCTCATTGCCATTAAAGAACCTGCCGCAAGCCCGAACATAAACAAAGCCACTATAAAACCGATCATGGAATAAAGGTAGCCGAAAATATTCTGAAACATAAAGATTAGAAAAAGTTCTATTCCCATACCTGTAAAACCGGTTGAAAAAATTATCCAGTATAAGATCGGTTTAAAAAAGTTATTGTTTTTGCGGGAGAAAGGTTTAATAAATTGAGGGAGCAAAAGGAAACACATAAGCGCCGCTAAGACGAAAACAACGTGTATCGGCCTGATTTTTTCTGTGAAATTCAAAACAGGATGCAGTTTTGAGCCGGAGAAGGTATCCCATAAATAAAGGTTTATGTAATACGCGATAGGGTTGGTATCGGTATTTATGCGGATTGAGGATGCCTTAGCGCGCAGCTTTGCCTCAAGAGATTGCAGCCTGTCAGGTTCTAAAATAGGATAAAAAATTTCAGGGCTGAATTGTCCTGCGGTTACTCCTCTTTTCCTGTAGCGTTTTATCAGCTCGGCCGGATCGGCGGATAAGATATTTTTGTTTTTGCAGGCGATAAAGGTTATCTTTTCGCCCGGTACCGCTATTACATCGGCAAAGACTTCTTTGAGTGTGTGATAAATGGTTTTGTTGTAACGCTGTATTTCATCGCCGATATAATTTGGGGCAGATATTGCTTTTAAGGCGCATATCCCGTTATCTGATAAATTGGTTTTCAGTTCCCTGAAAAAATTTACCGTATAGAACCTGTTCAGCATAGCCGAATCCGGTTCAGGGGTATTTATGAAAACGACATCATATAAAGTTTTTTGGGTTTTAATATAAAATCGTCCGTCTATGAATTTGAGGGATATGTTTTTTTGTTTTTGTTTGAAAAAATTTTTTAAATCCGGCGACAGGTTTTTCTCGATAAGCTGAACATATTTTTTATCAAGCTCAATAACATCTATTTTTTTAGGATGATGCGATAAACACGCTTTAGCTATTCCTGAATAAACCCCGCCGATAAGGAGGATATTATCCGGTTTTTCGCATTGGCATAAAATCAGTTGAGAATAAATTTCATTAGTATAAGGGTCGGGTATGGAAAACCGGTATTTTAGGTTTGTGTATACATCTAACTGCTTATCGTGTGAACAGATTGCCACGTTCTGATAACGGGTATCAATAGATTCAGTTAATGATAACGGGCTGAAAAAGGCGTCCCATCTTCTGGTTATTGATTTTTGGTCAACCCATGACGCCGCCGGAAAAATTAAAATAAAACAAAGCAGGGCGAACAAAATAAAAAGAGTTTTTTTTGCTCGTTTTTCTCTATAAAAATACAGGATAACCGCTATTGCCGCTAAAACAAGCTGAATCGTCGCTATCTGAAAATAATCCAATCGGTCGACAAGGATAAAAGTAAATATAATTCCGGCGCAAAGAGCGCCTGCTGATTCAGATAGATATATTGTTCCTACAATAAATCCGTAATCAGTGCGTTTTTTTGCGGACGCACAAAACATCGGGAACATTAACCCTATAATTATGTTTAACGGGAACATAAAAATCAAGCATTGGGCAAACAGGTAATAAATAGGCAGATATTCCCCTTTTGTCGTGATGAACGCCTTGATAGATATTCTTAAACAAAATAAAAGCACAGGAAAAAGAAGATGGACAAGAAAAAGTAAAATAAATAAAAAATGGTCACGGTTGTTTTTTATGCGTCCTGCAATTTTTGCTCCAATAGCTCCGCCTATGGATGTGCCCAGAAGCCATAACGCCAGTACAGTGCCGATGCAAAGCTCATTTCCGTAATAAATTGTCAAAAATTCCCTTAAAAAAATTATTTGGTACAATAAGGTGCTGTAACCTATTAAAAAAGCGGAAAAAATTATTGTTATCATTAATAAAAACCTTGATAAAAATTTTTTATATTTATATGCTTTTATTATAAAGTTTAACGATTAATTATCAACGGTATTATTATCAATATGATTAGAAAACCTATTTGTTTGCTTTTTTGTTTGGGGACATTGTATCTTTGCGGATGCGCGGACAGGCATTATGTTAAAATACCTTCGGAACTGTTTTTTTATAATGAAACACCCGCTCAACCTCTTGCGGTTAAAGATTTAATCGAAAAAATTGATGCCGCCAACACTGAAATTGATTCATTCAAGGCAGACCTGAAATTTACCTTTAACGATTTTCGTAAACAAAAAGCGTTTCCTTTTACTTGCAAAGGAAAAATAGCGATAGAAAAACCTTATAACCTGCGTCTTGTGGGATATTCTTTTATAGCCGGCACATTATTCGATTTAACCTCAAACGGCAAAGAATTTTATCTATATTTGCCAAAAGAAGCCAAAATTCTTAAAGGCTCAAGTAATATTGCCGACGATTTGTCTGCTTCTGCCGTAAGGTTGCGCCCTAATCATGTATTGGAATCTTTTTTTATGAATAACCTTAAATATTATTATGAAAAATATATTTGTTTTTATGAATATTATCCTGAAACCTACGTATTATATTTTGTGCAGGAAAACAAAGACAGACCTTATCTCGTAAAAAAAATATGGGTGAACGATAAAACATTCGACATAATAAGGCACGAAACTTTCGACTCAAACGGATTGGTTACTTTAGACGTTAATATATCCGAATTTTATTCGTTTGGCGATAAAGGATATTTTCCGAAAAAAATGAAAATTATTCGCCCTAACAGCCAGCTTGACCTTATAATGGAATTTTCAAAAGTTGATATTGAACCGAAATTAAATGCCAAAACATTTGTTTTTGATATGCCAGAAGGTGTAGAAATATATAATTTGGACTCTAAATAATGAAAAAAATTTTCTTTTGTTCGTTTTTATTTGTTCTTTTGTTTGCTTGTAACAGTATACGGGCAAACAAGGAATTTTTAACGCTGGTACAAAAACCCGCCGAATTGAAGTCTATAATTGATGTCCTTGAAGCACATCGCCAAAGCGTGAAATCGTTTCAATCGAGTTTTAAGCAGTCCAGAATAATTCTTCCTTTTAATGATGTGGAAAAAGCGGACGGAGATTTTTATTTCTTTTATCCCGATAAAATAATCTGGGAATTTAAGTCGCCGGAAAAAAATAAAATTCTAATTAAAGGCAAAAGAGGATACATAATCGCCGATGATTTAAAACAAGTTCAAGTTTTTGCGATAGACGATACCAGCCGATTTGATTTTTTGCTCGCGGGGCTGGGTCAACCTATAAAAACATTATTTGATGATTTTGACATAAAATGTTTTAAAGGCGTAGATAACGAAGGAACAGCAATTTACCGTTTTTCAATGGTGCCCATTACAGATAACCTGAAAGATATTGTAAAAAAGTTTGAGCTGGTTATCAATGCCCGCACAAAAAATCCTGTCTCCTCAAAATTAACCGAAGTAAACGGCGATGTAACGGAACTTTTTTTTGAGAATATTCAGATTAACGGCAGTCTTAAAAAATCTATTTTTGAATATAAAATTCCAACCGATTACAAAGTGATAGATTATTACTGAAGTTTTAAAAAAGCCTATTTAAAATAGGCGAAACAGCTTTTAAGGTAACCGAATGGTCGTAAACCCCATTAAAAATATCGGCAATAGAGATATTTTGCGTAAACAAATATTTAAAATCGATAATAGACTCTGCCCAGAATGTGTTGTTTGGAAAATTTATTATGTGTGATATGCTGATAATAAATATCAAATAGCTCCATAAAAGGGTCAACGAACAAAAAATTCTGAACGGGATTTTATCAAACCAACGATTAAAAACAGGCGCTATGCAAAAAACGAAACACGCAAGGCAATCGAGCACAAACCGTTGTGAATAAGCGTCCGCGCCCCACCATTCGCCCCAGTAACCGTAAACCGAGCAAAGGGTAATTAGTGAAATAAACGAGAACCAACCTACAATTTTCTGCGCAGATGTTTGCTCATTTTTATTTTTGATAAAAAAAGCCAAGAACCCGGGTATGAATAAAATAAAAAACGGATGGAAAACGAAAAATCCTCGTTTAAGTGAGAATAAAATATTAATCAGCGGTAATCGGTTAAAAGAGAAAACTCCGGTGTAGGCAGGGCTTAATCGGTTTGCGTGTATCCACCAGAAAACAGGTAAAATAGACGCGATGATAAAAAATCCTAAAAACAATTTGATAAGTGAACTTATTTTACGGTTACGACAGGATATGACCAGAAAAAAACAGCATATCGGCAGCATCAACGCGTTGACATATCTAACCGCCATACCGAGCCCGCAGAACAGCCCGATAAAAAACCATAGGTTTTGTTTTCCTGTGTGTACATATTTTGAAAATAAATATAAAATCGCTGAAATCACGAAAAAACTGTTTGCGTGGCTCATCCCTGATTGGGCGTAGTAATGCAACGGGCTCGCGAAATAGGAAAAAAATATAAGGACTGAGGCTGTTTTGCGGGATATATTGTTATGAATTAAAGTGAGATACAGCAGGATCAATCCTAAAAGGGCGTAAAAGTTGTGTGCTAAAATTATCCCGAAAACCCTAATCAATGTTTTTTGTGTCATCTCGTTTGAATTTTGTGTATGTGATATAGCGGTTTGCGGTATTTCTGTTTTAACCCGTGCCGCTATTGAGTTGGCGGTTAAAAAAAAAGGGCAGTCCATTAATGCGAGGCCGGGCGGGTATTGGGTAATAAAATGCCCTGTTTCAGAGTCTTTTGTAAATCCGTTGTATATTCCGTAAATATTGTTATCCAAATTCAAATCGTTGTCTATAACAACAGATTCACAAATAGCGTAGTAACCCCATCCGTCACCACCCATACCCTGCTCAAAGATAAACATATGGATTAAGATTACTGAAAATATAATGAAAGTAAAAAATTTAGTCATAGATAATTACTCGAAAAAGTATTGGTTACGGTAGGCAATAT
>JAGGZS010000075.1 GCA_021161885.1 bacterium | reverse complement strand
GAATAACCAGATCAGTATTAAAAAATTTTTTAGCGAAAAAAAGAGCCGCGAAAATAAAAGTGTTTTTTATCCATTGTTTAGGGCGTAATGAAAAAATGTAATCTTTTATAGCTGTGTCCATAGAAAAATATTTTAATCCTCTTTGATTTTAATGAAGTAAAACTTAGGGTATAATTTAGGAAAAGTTAAGGGAATACCTTTGGTAATAATATGCTGGTACCCGCGGGGAATTTTATTGAATTGAAGGTTATTTGAATCGACAGCGATGTTTAATCCGTTGGCAGAAAAGAAATAAACATCGAAATTAGGTTCAACGCTTATTATTTCGCTGTAAATAGTGTATTCGGCACGAATAAAGTAGCCGTCAATTCCTTCACGGATGATAAATTTAATTTTTTTAATATATTTTTGGTTGATATATATCTCTTTCCCTGGTTCTATAGGTATGAGATTATCAAATTTTTTATCTTCAGACGCATTTTTTTCTTGAAGTTGACGCTTTAGACCGGCGATTTTTTCTTTATACGATTCAGCATCCCTCAGAGCTCTTTTTTTAATGCTGTCCAGATCGTTTTGGAGAAGCTCAATATTTTTTTGGTATAAATCGACTCGCGCCTCAAGCATACGGATTTTGCTTTTAAAAAAATCTAAATCCGTAATTGGTTCGCTGCTTTCATTAAGCAGATCATCGGTGGAAGTATCGTATGAACTATCAGAGCCCGAAGATTCGTCTTCGGCTGAAGAGTCATCGTCCACGTATTCAATAGACAAAATGGAACTGCGCTCTATTTCGATTTTTCCGAAAGCGGTATCCAAATAAATATAATTATCGGTTTCCTCAACAATTTTGCCAATATAGAAGTCTCCGCTTTGCATATTAATTTTCTGAACGGCATTTGCCGGAGATGTAAGCAGGAGTGAAAAGATAAAAGATATAATTATCAGTAATAAAGATGATTTCATTTTATTAACCTTAAATTATTTACGTTTATAATAACTCTTGTAATAATAATGCGATAAACTGCCGCCGAGAATTTTATACAGGAAATCAGGTATATAGTATTTGTTATCTGTAAGCACAGATCCGACAATATTGATTTTAGCGGAGTTTAAGACTCCTATACTTCTTTCCACGATTTCGCGAGCCGTAGCGCCTGTCCTTATAATAAGTAAAACCCCGTCGAGCTGTCTTCCTAAAACAGTGATATCGTTAATGGCGATAATAGGCGGAGTATCAAAGAAAATAAAGTCGAACTGTTCGCGCATTTTCTGTACGACTTCATCCATTTTCGGGGAATCCAGCACAGATATAGGGTTATGGATTTTTTTGCCGGAATGCAAAAACCAAAGGTTGTCTATACGGGTTTTTATTATTGCGTCGGTTAGTTCGCATTCGCCAAGAAGAACATCGGATATGCCTAATTTTGCTTTTATATGGAGCAGTTTTGAGATTGATGAAGCGTAGAAGTCGGAATCCACAAGAAGTATTTTGTCCTGGCTTCCTTTTACTTTAGCCATGGTAACCGCCAGATTGGTTATTGTGGTGCTTTTGCCTTCTTTACGCAATGAACTGCATACGGCAACCGTCTGAAGCGGGTTTTCATAACTGTAAGATAAGATATTGTTCCGAAGAAGTTTGTATTGTTCGGAAATATAAGAGTTCGGGTCATAATAGGCTACAACTCGTGGATTAATTCCTGAATCATCGTATGATTTAGCGACATATTTTCTTATTTTTCGCCGTTTTTTTCTTTCTTTTTCCGCTCGTTCAAGAGCCATGGATATTTTACCCATAATATATCCCTCTCTTTTTAAATTGATTTATTGTTATTTTAATATATTAATCTAATGATTCAATATAAATTCCTTCTTTTTTTAATTCAGACCGGAACTTATCGAAACAGTTTTCTTTTATTACGAGTTTGTTTTTCTTTGCCTTACCTATTAAATATCGGCTGAAACGCTTATTAAAATGATGAATTTTTTGAAAATTTATTCCATCAAATTCAATAACAATACCTTCATCGTCATCATTATTATCTGATTGTTCAAAATTATTTACGTTATTTTTTGAAAACAGCTTTGACCAGAACCCTTTTTTTGTGCCGTTGTTTTTAATGCAATGGGCTTTTGTTGTTTTCTTTTGTTGTTCGGTATTTTCTTTGTTATAGTTTATATTTGGGTCGTCAACAATATTTTTTCGCTCGGGCGGTCCGAATTCTTTTATAACGTCTGTTAAAAGATGGTTGTTTATATACGATTTCCCGCATGAATAAGCCTGTAGTAAAGCCTGATCGGCAATGATATTAATTAATCGAGGTATGCCTTTAGAATATTTTATGATTTCATGAATGGCATCATCAGAAAAAATTTTATTTTTACGGGCGCCGGCTATTTTTAATCTATGGTAAATATATTCCTCTGATTCATGGAAATTCATCGGGTAAATATGAAACCGGGTAACAATTCTCTGCTTGAGCTGTTTTAATTCGTTGAGCTCCAGCTTATCAGATAACTCAGGCTGCCCCATAAGTATAATTTGCACTAATTTTTCTTTATCTGTTTCAAGATTGGAAATAAGCCTTAACTCCTCAAGAATTCTTGGAGATAAATTCTGGGCTTCATCAATAATAATCACGGCATTATTTTCGTTAGCAAGCTGATGTATAAGAAAATCGTTTAACTGATGAAGCAGTTCCAAGCGGGTTAACCGTTTGGTCGATATTTCAAATTCGGTACATATCTCTTTTAATAATTCTTTCCCTGTAAGGCGTGTATTTGTAATAAGAGCTGTTTTTACGTCGCCCGGCAATTGCGATAATAATGTATGGCATACAGTTGTTTTGCCTGAACCGATTTCACCTGTTATGAGCACAAAACCTTTTCTTTGGTCAATAGCGTATTTTAATCTCGCTAAGGCTTCCTGATGCTGTTCGCTGGCAAAAAAAAACGATGAGTCCGGCGTAGTGTTAAAAGGCATTATGTCGAAATTAAAAAATTCTTTATACATAATTTTTTGCCGGATATATGTTAATGATAAAATTTATATACATAAGCTGATACAACACCTAAACCTATAAGATACATTACGGAAAGACATCCGAAAAGGAAATTTTTTATCCTTTTTCTTCGCCGTTCCCGCGCTGTAATAATCGATGGTATTACTCCAATAACAGCAATAGGAAGATTTAAACGGGCGTCTTCTGTTCCTTTAAAAGAGTGGTCGGTGAACTCAACTAAAAAAGCTATTCCGCCGCCGACTGCCAATCCGGCTAACATCCCCATTAAAAGTATCCGCCATCTATTTGGTTTAGCGGGTTTTAAAGGCAGCCGAGCCGGCTCGAGTATTTCGAATGTTATCCCTTGTTCTGTTGATTCAATGTGCTGAGTCATTCGTGTAGCTTCTAATTTCTGTTGTAATCCGAAAAAAATATTTTTAAGTTTTTTATGCTCATGTTGAAGATAAGCGTATTTTTCAGTAAGAGTAGGCAGCTCTTCAAGCTGTTCCTGCTTATTTTGCATTTCACTTTCTATTCTTCGTTTATTGTATTCAATTCTGGCGATTTGAAGATCGATTTTATTGAGTTGATGCCGTAATTTTTTTAACTTCTCATTTTCTATAATTATATCATATTCTTTCAATTGGCTTTGTCGCCCTGTTATTTTTTCTTTGGTAGCCGCTATTTGATTCTTTATGTCTATCATATCAGGATGCTGTTCGGTATAAATTATTTCCATATTTTCAAGCATGGTGTTTAATCTTTGGAGCTTCTTTTTTAGATCTTCCTGAACAGGATCAATCTCAGTTTTAGTATAAACTTTGCTTCCGCCGCCGGTTTTTTCCAGAACAGATATTTGGTCGGCGATATATTTTCGCTCATGCTGCAATTTTTCTAAGTCAAAACTAATATTTATTTTGTTTTTCTCAAGGTTAGTAAGAGCTCGGGGCGAACCTACTACATTAGGCATGTTCATTAAATGCTCTCTTTTAAAGGCAATTAGTTTTGCTTCAGACTCTTTTAACTTTTCTTCGTAAACTGCTAATTGTTCTTTTATGAAATTAATTGTGGAGAAAATTTCAACACGCTGATCCTTTAAACTTTTCTCGATAAAATTTGTTGTGATAACATTTAAAAATCTTTGTGTGACTACAGGATCCTTGTGCCAAAAGGATATTTTAATAATATCTGTGTTTCTTGTACTGCCTCGAGTGCTTATAGATAAATTTTTTCGCAGTCTATTAACCATAAATTCCATTTCAAGCGGAGTGTTGGCTAAATCAGACAACCCTACAGCGTCCATGGCTCTTATTATGTTGTTCCAGCTTTTTATTTCACTGCCGAAGGTTCTTACGCGTTCTTTAATCGATGTGCCCAGATCGCTTTGCCCTTTAAGGATTTTTATGTCGCTTTTATCACGGATAAGGATTGTAGTGCTTGAATGGTATATATTCGGCAGACCTAATATAATCGGGAAAACTAAAGGGGTAACAGCCATAAATCCGATCATAAATAAACCTTTACGCCGGAAAAAAGCACGGACATAATCTTTTAATTCAAGTTTTGGTGTTGTTATTTTAGGTTCTTCACTCATAGTATATTACTCCGTGATATTATCGATTAATTCCTTGGCATGCCGCCTTGTTACGGATGTTAAGTTTGTACCGCCGAGCATTCTTGCTATTTCATCAATTCGATCATTTCTGTTTAATTTGCTTATTTTTGTTAAAGTCCTGTCGCCAACAACTTGTTTCTCAACTTTAAAATGTGTTTGAGCAAAACCGGCTATTTGAGGCAAATGAGTTATACACAAAATTTGATGCGACTTGGCTAATTCGCTGAGGCGATGCCCTACCTGCCTTGCTGTTTCACCTCCAATATTCACATCAATTTCGTCAAAGACCATTACAGGTATATTATCGGCATCTGCGAAAGTTGACTTTAATGCTAACATTATTCTCGATATTTCACCGCCTGATGCCGTTCTTCGCAATGGAGACCAGAGCTCGCCTACATTTGGAGCGAATAAAAACTCTACCCTGTCCCCGCCAGTATCGGTAAGATCGCTTTGCTTTTCGATCAATACCTGTATCTTAGCGTCATTCATTCCTAACCGTTTGAATTCATTTTCGATTTTATCGCATAATTTTGGCGCGTATGACCGACGCTTTTTAGATATTATGTCGGCGTTATCCAATAAATTGTTGTGAATTTTTTCTATTTTTTTTTCCAATAAGTTTATTTTGTCGTCTAATGATTCTTCGTTAAGGAGCCGTGATTTTAGTTTATCCGCGTAATTTATTATATCGGGAATATTTTTATTAAATTTACGCTTAATGTTTTCAAGAACATCTATGCGGTCTTCCAACTCTTGAAGTAAACAGGGATTATATTCGCTTTCGTCTCCGTGGCGGCGTGTTTCTTGAGAAACTTCTTCTATTAATGTGTTTATTTGTTCACAAATTTCCGTTTGAGTCAAGAAAAAGTTGTCGTATGAACTCAATTCTTGTAATATTCGGGCTATGCTGCCGATTGTGCAATGGACGGATTGGTCGCTGTCATATAATATGTCGTTTATCTGAAAACATTTTTCCTTAATTTCTTTGGCATTGGCTATTTTTGAATATTGTTCATTTAACGATTTTTCTTCTCCGGCGTTGAGCTGGGCTTTTTCTATTTCCGCCAATTCATATTTCCAAAGTTTTTGGTCGTTTTCGCTGTTTCTTTTTGTTTCTTTTAAATTACCTAATTCTTTTATACAGGATTGATAAAGTTCAAATTCGGTTTTGAATTTTTCTAAGGCTGGTAACTGACCGGCGAACCAGTCGAGAAAATTTTTATGGGTATCTATATTGAAAAGCGACTGGTGGTCGTGCTGGCCGTGGATGTCCAGAAAAATTTTACCGATAGATTTAAGTAAATTTAAACTAACCGCGGTTCCGTTAATGTATTGGCGATTATTACTGTTAACAGTCAAAATACGTTCAATTATGAGCTCGTTATTGTCAACTCGTATACCCTGCTCAGCTAAGAATCCTTTTATGGATGAAACTGCTGAAATATCCACAACAGCGCAAACAGAACTTGATTTTTCGCCTTTACGTATTATTGAATTATGAGTCCGTTCACCGAGCAGTAAATTCAATGAACCTATAATTACAGATTTGCCTGCGCCGGTTTCGCCTGTAATTACGTTAAGTCCTTTATCAAACATAACAGTTGTTTCTTTTACAAGAATGAGATTTTTTATCTTAAGTTCTTTAAGCATGAGCTATAACTTTTTTAAATCGGTTTGTAATAAAAAATAATTATTTGCAACGAGGACATTATGTAAGTAATTTATTAAGATATTTTTCAAACCCCGGAAAAGATGTATCTATATTTTTTGTATCGTTAATTTTTACGGGTTTGTCCTTTGTAAACAATCCGGCTATTGCCATAGACATAGCTACTCTATGATCCCCGAAACTTTGAATTTCGGCTCCTTTGAGCTTGCTGCCTCCGGTAATTATCATTCCGTCATCTTTTTCAATTACATCCGCGCCTATAGCGCAAAGGTTAGTTACCATAGTCTTAATTCTATCGGATTCTTTAACTCTAAGTTCCTCGGCGTCTTGTATTACCGTTGACCCTTCCGCCAACGCCGCAGCTACTGCGATTATAGGTATTTCATCTATAACAAGAGGTATGTCAGCGCCTGAAACGGTTGTGCCGTGCAGTTTCGTGCCTTCTACGACAATATTGCCTCTTGGTTCGCCCCATCCATCCATAGAGTCGGCAGGGTACAAAGAAATATTTATATGAGCGCCCATGCTTTTTAAGATTTTTATGATGCCGATTCGTGTAGGGTTAAGACCTATATTGTTAAGCATCAGCTCTGCACCCGGCATTGCGGCGGCTGCCGCAATAAAAAATGCCGCTGACGAAATGTCGCCGGGCACGGTTATATCTTTATTAATTAATTCGTTACCGCCTTTTAAGGTTATTTGCAGCCCGTCGACTTCAATATCCGCTCCGAAATATTTAAGCATATGTTCTGTATGGTCGCGTGATTTCGCGGGTTCAACTATAATTGTGGCTCCGTTTATGTTTAATCCGGCGAGAAGTATGGCTGATTTAACCTGCGCGCTTGCCATGGGAGTATGGTATTTGATCGGTCTTAAACAACCGCCTTTTATTTTTAAAGGTGGATAACACTCATCTACTGCGGTAATTGAGGCACCCATTTGTTTAAGCGGAGTTATTATGCGCTTCATTGGACGTTTGCTCAGCGATTCGTCTCCGGTTATTACCGACGTAAACGGCTGAGATGCTAATAAACCGGATAATAAACGCATTCCGGTTCCTGAATTACCCATATAAATTTCTTCTTTGGGTGGTGTAAGCCCGTTTAATCCTTTACCATGGACAACAAATTCACATTCACCGGTTTGATCAATTAAAACTCCTAATTTTTTAAATGCGTTTAAGGTATTAAGGCAGTCTTCGCTCATCAGGAAATTGGATATTTTAGACACATTTTTACCGATGGAACTCAGTATTACCGCCCTGTGGGATATGGATTTATCGCCGGGTATTGTAAGCTCGGCATTAAAAGGTTTAGTGCATAGATTTACTTGGATAGTGTTTTTTTTCATAAAAATAAATTATTTGTCTTTTAATAAATGGTTATTTCGGTATTTCTGCGCGTTTTTCAGAAAAAATTTTATTTTATCGGTATCATTGTTTACGAGCGCGTCTGTTATTGTGTCTATATTATCTTTTATTGCGTTAAGATGTTCAACAATATTTTTTTTGTTGGATAAACATATATCCTGCCACATTGGCACCGAGCCGGAAGCTATACGGGTAGTATCGATGAACCCTGTACTCGCAAAACCAATAGCGGAAAAATTATCTGAGCTGACCTGTGAGGCGAAATTAACCAGAATGGACGCCATAAGATGCGGTATATGGCTTATTGCGCCTATAAGGTAATCGTGTGTTTTGGCGGACATAATTTTTATTTCGCATCCGACACTTTCCCAGAAAAGTTTTGTTTTATCAGTTGTCTGCGCGTTCTGTGTTTCATCGGGTGTTAGAACACATATAGAGTTTTGGAAAAGTTCAGCGTAAGAACTGTCTATTCCGGTTTTTTCCGATCCAGCCATTGGATGTGAGCCAATAAAATTTACGGCGGCTGGTAAATTTTTCCGCATAGAAAAAATTATTTTTTCTTTTGTACTGCCCATATCGGTTACAACAGCGCCTTGTTTAATAAAAGGAGATATTTTTTCGCAAAATCCGCATATTGTTTTAACCGGCATGGACAGGATTACCAAGTCGGCGTTTTTTAATCCTTCTTCAATATTTAAGGTACAATTATGGGCGGCTTTCCGAGAGATAACTTTATCGACAATTTCTTCGCGCCTTACGACGGCGGTTACTTTAATCCCATGGCAATATTTTATTATTGCTTTGCCTAAGGAACTTCCCATTAACCCTAATCCGATTATAGTAACGTTTTTAAAAACACGATCAGCCATTTTTTTCGCTTTCAGAAGGATTGTTATAAACCGGATATGAACCGAGCAGTTTTACAGATTCACAATGCCCTTTGAGTTTCTCAACTAAATCTTTTACTTTCGGATCGTCGTAATGACCGATAAAATCGATATAAAAATAATATTCCCACGGATGTTTTTTTGACGGGCGGGACTCGATTCTCGTCAGGTTAAGAGCATGATTTTTAAAATATAACAGTGTGTCGTAAAGAGCGCCTACTTGGTCTTTAATATCTACGAGCAGTGATGTTTTGTCGTTACCGGTTATCTTTGGGTATTCGTTTGATAAAACAGCGAATCTGGTAACATTATTGGCTACATCCTGAATGGAATCGTGAATTATTTCTAAATTATATATTCGCGAGCACAACACGCTTCCTATGGCGCCTGCTTGTTCGTCCTCGTTACACATTTGAGCCGCGCGGCTGCTGCTTGACGATTCGATCAGTTCCGCGTCAGGCATATGCTTAATAAGCCATTGACGGCATTGAGCGAGAACCTGAGGGTTTGAGTATATTTTTTTTATTTGTTTAATATCACCGTTTTTGTTTATTAAATTATGTTTTATGGGCACCAGAATTTCCGAACAGATTTTCACGCCTGAATCGATAAACATTTCAAGAGTGTGGTTTACGCCGCCCTCAGTAGAATTTTCTACAGGCACGACGCTGTAATCGCATTCGCCTGTTTCCACGGCTTTGAACACGTCGGCGATTGTCCTTAATGGAGTAAAAGGGAGTGAAGAACCGAATTTTTGGATCGTAGCCTGATGCGTATACGATCCTTCAGGACCGAGAAAACCGATGGTTATCTTTTTCTCAAGAGCGAGCGACGCTGACATAATTTCTCTGTATATTGCTTGGAGGGAACTGTTTTTTATAGGTCCTTTATTAACGGAAAAAGCTTTTTTGTAAACTTGGTTCTCTCTGCCGGGCACATATATTTTCGCGTTGTTACTTTTTTTTATTTTGCCGATTTCAAGAACTATTTCTGTTCGGCGGTTAATGGCGTCTATGATTTCCAGATCGATTCCGTCTATTTTAATTCGTAACTTATCTAATTGTTTTTTTACCTTTTCGTCCATAATATATCTTTCATATGTAATAAAATTAACTGTTCTTTAAATTTTTTTGTGATTATAGTTTTTTCTGAAATATTCGTCAATTAATTTGTCCGCCCGTTTTTGTTCCTGCTCTAAGTTGTCGATTTTTTTGTCGATTTTTTCAAATAATATTGTATTG
>JAGGZS010000157.1 GCA_021161885.1 bacterium | reverse complement strand
GTCTCCACATAACTTATATGTTTAATTTTTAATTTTAAATTAAATGTAAGCGTTTTATTTACCATAGCGCTAAATTAAAGTCAAATAAAAATTTGATAATTAATTATTAAAAGATTAGATTATTTTCTGTTTTGTCGATATGTAATATAGTCGATATATCAAACTATTGAACTATAAAAGCAGGTTAGGTTAATTTATGAATTTTGTTATAATAGGTTTTGGAGTCGCCGCTTACTGGGCAATAAAAACATTATTAGCAGAAGATAACGGTTGTTTTTATTTCACAATCATTACACCTGAATGCAAACATTTTTGTTATAAATCTTTTTTCGGGAATTATCTGCTTAGTTCCGCAGCAGAGGATATGCCTTACCCGTACGAGATTATACAATCAAGCGAAAATATTAATTTTATGTTTGGCAAATATGTTACGTCATTGAAACCGGACAGCCAATGCGTTACTCTTAATACAGGGGAGACAATTTTTTATGACGCTTTACTTATAGCTTCGGGAGCAGGCTGTTCCATTAACAGTTCCATAAATACTTCCGTTAACGGAGTTTTTAGATTTGATTCTATTGACAGTGTCCTTAATTTGCGTTCTTATCTTTCTTCCGGCAAAAAAAAAGCTGTTATTTTCGGTGAAAACTATTACGCTTTTGAAATGACAAGAACCTTGCTGAAATTAGGTATGGAGGTATCTATTGTATGTGAAGGCGATTATCCATGCCAACGGTTTTTAAGTAAAGATATTGTAGATTTCGCTTTAAGAAGTTTGGTGTTTGAAGCGAGGGTTATACCAAATAATTTAATTAAAAAAATTATTACGCACAACAACTCTGTTTCAGCTGTGGCGTTAACCGACGGGGATATTATCGATACCGATATAGTTGGTTTATGTAAAGATATTTATCCAAAAACAGATTTTTTAGCGGAATATAAAGATAACCGCGGAAAAATTATAGTGGATAACTATATGTGTACACAAATGCCCGGCGTGTATGCCGCAGGGGATGCGGCTATAGTTGAAAATGAACCCTATACATTGTCTTACGGCTGGTTAAGAGCTCATACACAAGGCAAAATAGTAGCCTATAATCTGCTCGGCAAAACAAAAAAATATTCACTTATCCCGTCATTAAGAATGCAAATTCTATATAACCCCTTAATAATCTTAGGACAGACTGTTGATGAAACAAAACAATCCTCTATTAGCCGTTATACCTATAAAAACGATGTAATGGGCATTTACCGGTCTGTAGTTATTAAAGACAAGAAAATAATAAACGCGCTTTTTTGCGGCGACCTGTCTAACACGGCTGTAATTGAGGAGCTGATGTCATCAAATCAGGAAATTAACGATATAAGCGAAATAGAGTTTTATTTGAAAATTGACGATAAAACCGAAAATCTATCCAGCACAAAATTTTGCCCTTTTTGTAAAACTGCCTTAGACTTTATTAACAAAATAGACAATGGAACCGTTTTTACTTGCCCTGTTTGTTATGTTGACCTTAAAATATTGAAACATAACAATCTCAGCGAACTTATTCCTAAAGTTATGTAATTTTTATACAACTTGCCTTTGTCCTGCAGTACCGAATAAATAATAAAAATGAAAGATTTAAGACGGATGAATTAATATTTACGGATCATAAAAAAGCGGAAATTGAAAATAATTTATAAATTTCTTTATTTTTTTGTATACTTAATTTATTATAAAAAACTTATAGCGCAGCATAAATCGGGTAAGTTATTAAAAAAATAAATATCTATAATTTGCGTTATATCAATATGTTATATGTTTAAGGAGACTTGTTGATGCACTATAGATATCACAAAATGGCAGATAAAATAATAAACGGTTATCATATAACCGAAAATGAAGCGTTAAGTTTGCTTAATGCCGAAACACCGGAAGACATTTTTACGTATATGAGCGCTGCCAACAGAATACGCTCATTTTATAAAAAAACGATAGTTGAACTATGCGCTATTATAAACGCTAAGTCAGGTAACTGCTCGGAGAACTGTTCTTTCTGCAACCAGTCGGCGCATCATAATACGGATGTTGTGCAATACGAGATGATTTCATCTGACAAAATTGTCAATCAATTTGAACAGCTTAAAACCCAAAACGCAACATCCATAGGAATAGTAACGAGCGGAAAAGGGCTAATCAATCCGAAAGATATAGAAACCGTATGCACCGCTTTTGAGAAACTGCGTGATTGTTCACCGGTTTGCCGGTGTGCTTCGTTTGGTATATTGCCAAAAAAAATTTTGCTGAAACTTAAAAAAGCCGGATTGCACAAATACCACCATAATCTTGAGACTGCGGAAAGTTTTTTTCATAATATTTGCACAACACATACTTATCAAGAACGAGCGGATACAATCAAAACGGCAAAATCTATAGGTTTAAAAGTATGTTCTGGAGCACTTTTCGGTTTAGGCGAATCGCCGAAACAACGTGTAGAACTGGCATTTGCGTTAAGAGATTTAAACGTTGATAAAGTGCCGCTTAATTTTTTAAACCCCATAAAAGGCACTCCTGCTGAAAACAATAAACCACTTAGTCCACTTGAGATATTTAAAATTATTTCACTGTTTAGGTTTGTTCTGCCCGATAAAGATATTGGTGTTTGCGGGGGCCGTGAAATTAATCTGAGAGGGCTACAGCCGCTTATTTATATAGCGGGAGCAAACGCTGTAATGGTAGGCAATTATTTGACTACATCAGGCAGGAACACCGCGGAAGATCTGCAGGACATAAAAGACCTTGGACTTGCGCCTCTTGAATTGGCGGATTATTCTTTTTTATTATCAAAAAATTAGGATGTTTGTCTGATGAGTCCCCTGAAATCTAACGATAGGAAAATAGCTGTCGCAATGAGCGGCGGAGTTGACAGTTCAGTTACCGCCTTGCTCCTTAAAAAGCAGGGATGGGACGTAATAGGCATAACCATGAATTTATGGAAACCCGACAGCACCGCATCTAAATCTAAAACAGCTCATATTAAAGATGCTCAGAAGGTGGCTGAACTAATTGGAATTCCTCATTATGTGCTTGATTTAAAAGACCTTTTTTATGAGAAAATAGTCGTGCCTTTCTGTGAAGAATATTTAAGGGGAAGAACTTCTAACCCGTGTATCCACTGCAACAGGACCATAAAATTTCGTGAAATTTTAAAAGCCGCCCAAGAAAAATTTCAGGCAGGATATATTGCCACAGGACATTACGTGAGAATAGTAAACGATTCAGGCAGATGGCGGTTACGCAAAGGTGTCGACCCAAAAAAAGATCAGTCATATTTTCTATCAGAATTAACCCTGCAACAGCTTGCCCATATAATAACTCCGCTTGGCGATTATAAAAAATTAGATGTTTTAAAAATAGCCAAAGAAAACAAACTGCCTGTTTTCCATAAAGGCGAAAGCCAAGAGATATGTTTTCTGCCGGACGGTAACTATGCTGAATTTGTTGTTAATTCAGGGTTATCGGTTTCAAAGCCGGGATATATTTATAATATTGACGGAAAAAAGCTCGGCACTCACAAAGGACTGCCCCATTATACAATCGGACAGAGAAAAAATTTGGGTATAGCTCTTGGCAGGCCTCAATATGTAATCAAGATAGACCATAGAGAAAACAGTATAGTTATAGGTGATAATGAACATCTTTTTCATCGAGGCGTGAGGACATCTAATTTTTCTTGTTTTAGCGGCGATATAAAGCAACTTCAACAAAAACCGTTATACGCGCGCATCAGGTACAGGCATAAAGAATCTAAAGGAATAATGAGAATACTATATAACAAATATATAGAGTTTATTTACGATCAGCCGCAACGTGCCATAACCCCTGGCCAGCATCTTGTAGTATATGATGAAGATTATGTCGCGGCTGCAGGAATTATCGAACAAGGGTTTGATGTTTGTTGAATTATAATTAAGGAAACTTTGAAAAATTAACCAACAATGCTTGTATCGTTGTGAACAAACAAAATTTGTGTGGCAATCTAAACCTCGTTGCACAATGAGATTGCCACGTCGCTTCGCTTCTCGCAATGACAATTTTATATTTTTCAGAGATTTCTTATAAAAATTATCCGATTATTTTTAAAACTATGAAAGTTACATCATCCTCAAATGATTTTTGTCCGACAAATTCTTTCAGGTTCCAGTATAAAATGGTATTTATTTCTCTTGCCGGTTTGTCATAATTTTCTTTTATTACCTGCTGTATTCTTTCTTTGCCGAAAAATTCTTTTTTCTCGTTTGCAGCTTCTGTTAATCCGTCGGTGTAGAAGAAAAAGATGTCGCCTTTATTAAGCTCAATTTCTATTTCTCCGTAATCTGTTGCCTCAAAAAGGCTTAAAAACAGTCCCTCAGTTGTAATTTCCTTAAATTCACCAGTCTTGTAATTGTAGCATATTGAAGGATTGTGTCCTGCGCTGGTATAATGGAGTTTACGTTCGTTTGTATCGATAATAGCGTAGAGCATGGAAACAAAATTATTTTTCGGTATGTTTGTAAAAAGGAAAGAATTCAGGGACTCCACAACTTTTTTTGTTGAGGTTACTCCCTGTGAGGATAGCTGGACACAACTTTTCACTAATGTCATGATGAATGCCGCGGATACACCGTGTCCCGTAACATCGGCTACGGTAAACCCTGTTCGGTGTTTATCAATGTCAATATAATCGTAGTAATCGCCGCTGACCATATCAGCGGAAACATACATGGAAGCGACTTCAAAAAAATCGCTTTCCGGCGGTTCTTTAGGAAGCAGTTCCATCTGCATTTCCATAGCGATTACCATATCGGCTTCAAGTTTTGTTTTCTCAATGGTCTGTTGGTAAAGGTTGGCGTTTTCGATAGCCACGGTTGCCATACTCGCCAAAGTTGTAAGGGCTACTACATCGTCGTTTGAAAAATCTTCAGAAAAGAGTTTATTAACTACTATCATAACACCTATAATTTTAGTTCCTGTTTTAAAAGGTATGCAGGCAAGAGTTCTTAGTTTAATATTGCGTTCCTGCAGGAAAGACTGCTCGATTTTATCGCTTATGTCGTTTGAACTTAATATTATTTGTTCTCCGGTATCAATTACTCTTTCGTATAATACAGGTGATGCTGGTTCTTTAAGCCTTATTTCTTTTAATATTTCAAATCCCAAACCGAACTCTATTTTTTTACTGATAAGGCCGTCTTCCAGCAGAAGCGCGGCTCCTACCTCCGCGCCTATTGAGCTTATTATCATATCAACAAGTGTAGCTAAAAGGCGGTTTGGTTCATGTATTGTGGTCAGCACTTTGCCGGCTTCATAAAATTTATGCAGCTGCAGTGTTCTTTCTTCAATTTTATTATCGAGTTTTTTGCTGAATTCTACTATTTCGTCCTGAATGTATTCCAGTTCCAGATTCATTTTTACAAGCTGATGAGACATACTGATGTTGTCAATGACCGGAGTAAGCAGGGCAGCGCATTGCGACATTATTTCTTTTTCGAAATACGTAAACGGTTTGCCGGTTTCACGGGTAACAACAAAAAAACCGAGATTGTTTTGTTTGGATACGATTTGCTGTAAAAAAAAGCGGTTTTTTCTTAAGTTCAAGCCGGATGGGATGGGTTTGCCATCATCTCTTATGCACAATATTTTTTTCGTGCTGTCTGCGAGGTATTCGTTATTTTTCTCGGCTACCGTGCTGATAAGATTGTTGATATATTTTCTGCTTACGGACTTGACCTTATCGATAAACAATTCTTTATTTTCTTTTAAATAAACCGCTATAAACGAATGCCCGATAGTTTGGTAAAACAGCTCAAAAATATTTTTTATAACTTCTTGGTAATTATCATTGCTGTTACTGTAATTAAGTATGGTTTTAAGCAAATCCTCTTCAAGCAATTTAAGTTCGAGAATTTTGTTTATCCTATTTAAAATTTCACCGTCACTAAGGGGTTGCTTTGCATAAATTTTTTTTGTTTTGTTTGATTTAATTACATTGCTCACGATCTGCCCGATTTTTTTAATATCGCCATCAGGGGTGATATAGTAGTCAGCCTGAATAAAACTGTTTCCCTCAAACTTATCCTTAGAAATGATGCAAAAAGGTATTTTATTTGTTGACGCATCATATTTAAGCAGCCTGCATATATAGTTGCCGTTTAAGCGCGATATATTGTAATCAACAATAACTATATCCGGCCGTGAACTATAAATTGACCTGATAACCTCAATACCGTCTTCAGCTGTTATTATTTGATGCTTTTGTGATGATAAAAACGCACAATAACTCTCTAATAAACTTTTATCGTTTACAGCTAATAAAATTTTTGCTGTTTTAACAGAACCGATTTTTTTCAAGAGGCAAAATCCTTAATTTTTTCTGTTTCCACACGATTTTCAATAGTTTCCAATACACTTAAAGTTGAATCAAAAATAGTTTGCACACTACTTAAAAGTTCATGGGCATTCTCTGGTAGATTCATTAATTGTTTTCCCTGCATAATAATGTTCATTTTTTCTACGGCGTTGGTGTTTTTTCTTATTATTTCTTTAAGCTCAGGCAATGTTTGCTGAACATCATCGTTGTCTTTGGCTGATTCTTTGTCAATGTTTAAAGGCAGTCTTAAAAAAAGAAACCAGCAGTTTAAATGAAATAAAATAAAAGTTTCCATTAAAAATATAAAAATACGAATAGCTGCCGGAATTTCTTTTTCAGATAGAATGTTAAAAGTAAAAAAACAAGCCGTTAAAAAACATAAGTTGACCGCTGTTAAGCCGATAAACAGCTTATTATTTTTTTTCATATTAATGTACCAAATTGTTAAATTTGCTATAAGTCTCTTTTCAGCGCATAATTTAATTTATAATCGTTTCCATAATAAAAAATCGGTATAGAGTTGTTTTTCTTTAGGAAAATAAGCGCTGAAAAAACCATTAATTATGAAGCGAGAGTTTTTTCTTGTAAAAGCAAGAGTTACTATGTTATCGTATATTCCATTTCAAAATTTATACTTTTATAAATTT